>DASUWY010000047.1 GCA_036378175.1 Thermoleophilaceae bacterium | reverse complement strand
ACCAATTCGGGACCAATTTGATGTCTCCCGAACAGTCGAACAAGCAGTATTTGGGCTCTGGGATCAGCTTTTTTGCAGGTGGGCCAGGTAGGACTCGAACCTACGACCTACGGATTATGAGTCCGCTGCTCTAACCGACTGAGCTACTGGCCCCGGTTTGCTCACGCTACCAGTGGTTCGGGCGGCAGCGGCACTAGGTTTCGGGCCTTGAGCTTTCCCTGGCCTGACTCGCCTCCTACGCCCGAGCAGCGGGCGGCGTACGCGGACGCTGAGCCGCGGCCGTACTGGCTTGCGAACCTGCCGGCGCGTGACCCGTATCCGCCGCTCACAACGACGACGGATGCGGACCTCTGCATCGTCGGCGGTGGCTTTACCGGGCTCTGGGCTGCTCTTCATGCCAAGCGGGAGAACACGTGGCGTGACGTCGTGCTGCTCGAAAAGGACACGATCGGGATTGGGGCGTCTGGGCGGAACGGTGGGTTCGTGGTGTCGTCGCTCACGCATGGGATCGCGAACGGGCTCAGCCGGTTCGAGGACGAGATGCCTGAGCTCGAGCGGCTTGCGGCTGAGAACTTCGCGGGCTTCAAACAAGACCTGCGGACACACAACATCGATTGCGACTTCGAAGAAACCGGGGAGCTGCTGGCGATCCTCGAGCCGTATCAGGAGGCCTGGATCGAGGAGGAGGCCGAGCTGTTAAACCGGTTCGGCCATGAGTACGAGACCTTCGACGCAACAGCCATGCGGCAGCAGCTCGACTCACCGCTCTACCGCGGCGGCGTCTGGGACAAGACGGGCGCCGGGATCTTGGACCCGGGCAAGCTCGCGGACGGCTTGAGAGAAGCCGCCATCCGGCTCGGGGTGCGCATCTACGAGGGCACCAAAGTTGAGGGGCTGAGGGATGAGGGCGGTCATGTCGAGGTCCTGACGGCGGGCGGCAGGATTCGCGCGCGGCGGGTGCTGTTGGGGACCAGCGCGTATCGGCCGTTGCTTCGGGACATGCGGCGCTACATCGCGCCCGTCTACGACTACGCGCTGGTCACTGAGCCGATCGACGTCGAAACAACCCTCGGCTGGAAGAACCGCCAGGGCGTCGGTGACGGCGCCAACCAGTTTCACTACTACCGCCTGACAAAGGACAACCGGATTCTGTTCGGCGGCTACGAGGCCGTCTACCGCTTCGGCGGCCAAGTGAAGCCCAAATACGACGTGGATGACCACACGTTCGGTCTCCTCAGCCAGCACTTCTTCACCACCTTCCCCCAGCTAGAAGGCACCAAGTTCACCCACAAGTGGGGTGGGGCGATCGACACGTGCAGCCGCTTCAGCGTCTTCTTCGGCACGGCGCACGAAGGCAAAACGGCATACGCGGTCGGCTACACGGGCCTCGGCGTGGCAGCCACAAGGTTCGGCGCGCAAATCGGGCTGGAGCTGCTCGCGGGGAAGGAGAGGGAGTTGAAATATGTGAGACAGAAACCAGTCCCCTTCCCCCCAGAACCCCTCAAAACAGCAGCAATCCAGCTAACCCGCAACCGCCTCGCAAAAGCGGATAGAAACCAGGGAAAACGTGGTATCTGGCTGCGAACGCTCGACCGTCTCGGCCTGGGATTCGACTCCTAAGCGCCCCCTCATATGCCAATGTAGAAAGAGCCATGGCCGAAGTGCCCGACTACCTACAGACGCTCGTGGACCGCTGGGAGCCCGACGCGTTCGACTCCCCGACGGGCCGGGCCCGCATCCGCTTGGGCGTGCTCAGGAAGCCCCGCCACTGGGACGTCGTCGTCAAGGGCAAGGAGGCGCGCATCAAGCCCGCCAACCTCGACGAGGACCCCGACGCCACCATCGACGCCGACGAGCCCACCTGGCGCAAGATCGGCGAGGACCTCCGTGGAGGCATGGAGGCCTACAGCCGGGGCAAGCTCCAGATCAGGCACAACCTCCACGTGGGAGTGGGCTTCCTGGCCGCCAGCTCCGGCCTGAAGGAAGAGGGCCGCCTCGAGTTCCATCGCGCGAAGACCAAGCGCTGTGAGATCTCCTACCTCCAGGCCGGCACCGGCTACCCCGTGATCTGCATCCACGGCCTGGGCGGAACGAAGGGCAGCTTCCTCCCCACCGTGGCCGCGCTGGCAGACGATTACAGAGTCATCGCCCTCGATCTCCCCGGCTTCGGCGACAGCGAGAAGCCCATCGCCGCGTCCTACAACCCCGCGTTCTTCGCCGAGAACGTCGAGGCGTTCATGGACGAGCTGAAGATCGATAAAGCCCACATCGTCGGCAACAGCATGGGCGGCCGGGTGGCGCTCGAGCTCGGCTTCGAGCATCACGAGCGCGTGGACCACATCGCCCTCCTCGCCCCCTCCCTCGCCTGGCTGAGAGAACGCCCCTGGGCCGGCCCGCTCAAGTTCGTCCGCCCCGAACTTGGCATGTTCCACATCGCCCCGCGCCCGATCGTGGAGGCGATCGTGAAGCGCGTGATCCCGAATGCCGACCAGGGCTGGACCGCCGCCGGCGTGGACGAGTTCCTGCGCGCCTACCTCCAGCCGCGCGGCCGCGCCGCCTTCTACGCCGCCGCCCGCCAGATCTATCTCGAGGAGCCACACGGCGAGAACGGCTTCTGGACGCGGCTCTCAGCCCTCGAGGCCGACTCGCTGTTCGTCTGGGGCAAGCGCGACCGCGTTGTGCCGATCGCCTTCGCGCGACACGTTGAGGAGGCGCTCCCGAGGGCCGAGCACGTGGAGATCGACTGCGGTCACGTGCCGCAGGTGGAGCGCCCAAAGGAGACCCACGCCGCGGTGATGAAGTTCTTCGCCGGCCAGCAGCAGCGCAAGGCCGCGCCTCGGCGCGCCGCTACTGCTTGAGCGCTGTTCGGATCGCGTTCTGCAATTCCGACGCGCTGAATGCACCCTCGATGCGCGTGGAAATGCGACCGTTCTTGCCGATCACGAACAGCCATGGCTCGGTCTGCAGGTGGAACGCGGTGAGCTGCGGCCGGTAGCCCTTGTTCGCGTCGTTGTGGTTGTAGACCTCCATGTGGATGAAGGCCACGCCCTTCGCCTCGGGCATCGTGTGTTTCACCTCTTCCTCGATGTCCGTCACCGGCCCGCACACCCGGCTCTGACATAGCAGCGGGGTGGCAACCAGGTAGACGATCGGCTTCTTGCCGAGCACGTCCTTGAAGTTCACGTCGTGCATGTCGTCGTGCGGCGCGCGCGTGTCGATCGAAGCGATGTTGCCGTTCACCGACGTCACCGTGGGCGTGCTGATCGCGGGCGGCCTGTCCCCCACGCCCGGCACCGGATCGTGCGCGGACACCTTCGTGCCCACTCCCATCGGCAGGACGTTGTTGCCCTGCTTCACCACGCCGAGCACGTTGTACTTGCCCGCCTTGGGGAACCTCACGGTGGCCACGTAGACGAACTTGGCCGAGTCGGGATCCTTCGCCACTGTCTCGGAGAGGTATGGCTTCGACACCGCGAGCGACTCCTCGTGCGCCACGTACGGCCCGAGCACCTTCCCCCCGCCCTGCGCCTGGATGTAGATCCCCACGGGCGCGCCCGTGATCTGCTTGTGCGACGCGTCGAAAACGCCAAAGCCGAGGCGGTTCGTGCCGGGGGTGAAGTCCTGCTCGGTGAGCGCGAGGATCGGGCTCTTGCTCGAGATCGAGTGGGCGAGGTTGGCGAAGTCGGACTTGCTCGCCTTGGGGAACGTGACCTTCGCCTGGGCGGCCGGCGTGGTCGAGGAGGAGGTGATAGTTGAAGAGGAGCCGCCGCCGCTGCTGCCGCAGGCGGCCACGACCAGGGCCAGCGCCGCGAGCAGCAGGAAGCCGCCCAGGGGTCGAGTCGAGCGCATGCGCAGAGACTAGTAACGCTCTGTAGATTCCCGGCTCGCCAGGCCACTCAGGAGGAGGACTCGATGGAAGGTCGTGCTGCGCTCGTCACCGGCGGATCAAGTGGGATCGGCTTTGCAATCGCACGCGCGCTGGGCGAGGACGGCTACGGCATCACGCTGTCAGCCCGCAGACCCGACAAGCTAGAGGCCGCGGCCAGCGAGCTCGAGCAGGCCGGCATCGAGGTCCAGGCGGTGCCCGCCAACATGGCCAAGGAGGAGGACATCCAGGCGCTCGTGAAGGCGCACATGGACCGCTTCAGCCGACTGGACGTGCTGATCAACAACGCGGGCATCGGCATCGGCGCCCCGATCGAGGCGGCCGAGACGAAGAAGCTCGACATCCAGTTCGACGTGAACCTCCGCGGCGTTTACCTGATGCTCCGCGAGGCGATTCCCGAGCTGAAGAAGGCGGGCGACGAGCACGGCAAGGCGCTGGTGATCAACACGGCGTCGATCGCCGGCAAGTACGGGCAGCCGTGGCTGTCGGCGTACTCGGCCACGAAGCACGCGGTGGTGGGCCTGAGCCAGGCGGCGCACGGCGAGCTGTCCGAGTCGGGCGTGCAGGTGACGGCGTTCTGCCCCGGGTTCGTGGAGACGCCCATGACCGAGTGGGTGCGCGAGCAGGTGCCGGCGGACAAGATGATCCGGCCCGAGGACATCGCCGAGGCGGTGCGCTTCCTGCTGAAGACCTCGCCGGCCTGCTTCGTGCCGGAGGTGCAGTTCATCCGCGCGGGCGACGTGCCCGGCGCCGGGGTCTAGCCCAGCTACACGAGCTCGCGCTCGGTCTCGCTCTCCACCGCCTCGGTGGCTTCCTCCACCGTGCGGCCGCGGCGCAGGATCTGCGCGATGAGGCCCTGGCTCGTGCTCTTCGCGGCTCGCTCGGCACGCTCCCGCCGCGCCGCCTTCACGCGCGACACCTCCGCGCCCAGCGACACCTGCGGGTAGCCATCCTCTGCCAGGCTCGCCTCGAGCATCGAGCGCAGGGTGCGGAGCTCGCGCTCGCTTGCGGGGCGCGCCCGCGGGCCGGCCTTGGTGTAGAGGTCCCACGCCTTGGCGAAGCTCGCGAGGCTGGTGCGGCCGCCGCAGCGGTGTGCGGCGAGCATCGGGCAGACTCCGCCGCGATGGTCGGTGTAGGCGCCCACGATGATGCGGTTGGTCTTGATGCCCTCGAGCATCGCCAGCCGTGTGCGTTCCGGCAGGCAGTCGATCGCTATTCGAAGCTCGTGTGCCGGCCGCCGTCGTGTCCTCACGTTGCGCTCACCCTCTCGCTTAGGATGCGGCCCTTGCGCACAGGCCG
Source organism: Thermoleophilaceae bacterium (assembly GCA_036378175.1). GTDB lineage: Bacteria > Actinomycetota > Thermoleophilia > Solirubrobacterales > Thermoleophilaceae > JAICJR01. Next base: position 92,106 of record DASUWY010000047.1, on the reverse strand, counting down.
CATCTCCAATTTACGGGCTCGTAATCGCCCCTGCAACGCTTCGCGTACCCCTGGGAGCCAGATTTCATGCGCCTAGGGCTCAGTGTGGGGTATTGGGGACTGGGTCTTTCGAACGAGGACCAGCTCGAGCTGGTGACCGAGGCGGAGCAGCTGGGCTACGACTCGGTTTGGACCGCGGAGGCCTACGGCTCCGACGCCGCCACGGTGCTCGCCTGGCTCGCCGGGAAGACCTCGAAGATCCGGCTCGGCTCCGGGATCTTCCAGATGCCGGGGCGCTCCCCGGCGATGACCGCGATGACGGCGGCCACGATCGACGTGCTGTCTGGCGGGCGGATGATTGTGGGCATCGGGTCGTCCGGTCCGCAGGTGGCCGAGGGCTGGCACGGCGAGCGCTTCGGGCACCAGCTCGCGCGCACGCGCGACTACGTGGCGATCGTGCGGAAGGCCCTGTCGCGCGAGCGGCTCGTTTACGACGGCGAGCGCTACACGCTGCCTCTGCCGGACGGGCCGGGCAAGGCGCTGCACCTGATGATCTCGCCGGTGCAGGAGCGCATCCCGATCTACCTGGCCGCCACCGGGCCGAAGAACACGGCGCTGTGCGGTGAGATCGCCGACGGCTGGCTGCCCACGTTCTTCTCACCCGAGCACGTGGGCGAGTCGCGCGAGCTGCTTCAGGAGGGCGCCGCGCGCGCAGGCCGTGAGTTGACCGAGGAGAACTTCGACATCGCCCCGCACGTGATGGTGTGCGTGGACGACGACCTCGACCGCGCTCGCGACGCCATGCGCCCCGTCCTCGCCCTGTACGTGGGCGGCATGGGCTCGCGCAAGCAGAACTTCTACAACGCGCTGGTGAAGCGCTACGGCTTCGAGGAAGCGGCGGACACGGTGCAGGACCTCTACCTCGGCGGCAAGAAGGAGGAGGCGATGGCGGCGCTGCCTGCCGAGCTGATCGACATGGTGTCGCTGTGCGGGCCGCGCGACCGGATCGCCGAGCGGCTCGAGCTGTACCGCTCTGCCGGCGTGGGGACGCTCGTGGTGTCGGCCGCCGCGTACTCGCCCGAGCAGCGGATCGCGATCCTGCGGACCCTCGCCGAGCTGGTCTGAGCTGAACGAGCGGCGACGTTTCCTGCTCGCGGCCTTCGGGGACCCGGGGCACGCGTTTCCAATGATCGCGCTGGGGCGCGAGCTTGTGGCGCGCGGGCACGAGGTGGTGCTGCAGACGTGGGAGAAATGGCGGCCGCACGTGGAGGCCGAGGGGATGACGTTTGACCGCGCTCCCGAGTACCAGGTGTGGCCGACCTCCGGAGAGGCGTTGAAGCCGTACCAGGCGGCGGTGCGTGCGGCGGAGGAGACGGTGCCGTTGGTTCGCTCGTTCGACCCGCATGCGGTGGTGGCGGACATCCTCACCTCGGCAGCGGCGCTGGCGGCGAAGATGGACGAGCGGCCGTGGGCCACGCTCGTGCCGCACGTGCTGCCGCAGGGCGAGCCTGGCTGGCCGGTGTACTCCACGGGCGCGCGGCTGCCGCGAACCGCTGCTGGGCGGCGCTTCTGGCGGCTGTTCGAGCCGCTCACGGCGCACGGCGCCCGGCAGGGGCGCGAGCAGCTCAACGAGGCGCGGCGCCGGGTGGGGCTGCCGCCTTTCTCGCACGTGCATGGAGGGACCTCGCGCGAGCTGGCGCTGATCGCCACGTTCCCGCAGCTCGAGTACCCGCGCGAGCAGTGGGAGCCGTGGATGAAGGTCACGGGCCCGCTCTTGTGGGAGCAGCCGAACGGCGACGTTGAGCCGCCCGCGGGGGACGATCCGCTGGTGCTGATTGCCCCCAGCACGTCGCAGGATCCGGACCAGCGAATGCTGCGGGCCGCGCTCGAGGGGCTGGCGGACGAGCCGGTGCGGGTGCTGGCGAGCACGAACCGGCGGAGCGGCCTGCCGCAGCCGCGCGACGCCAAGCTCGTCGACTGGCTCTCCTACTCGCGCGCGATGCCGCTGTGCTCTGCCGTGGTGTGCCATGCGGGGCACGGCACCGTGGCACGGGCTCTCACCTGCGGCGTGCCGCTCGTTGCATGTCCCGCCGGCGGCGACATGGCGGAGACCACGGCTCGTGTGGCCTGGGCGGGCGCGGGCGTGGGGCTGCCGCGGCGGCTCACCACGCCGCGCGGGGTGCGGCTGGCGGTGCGGAAGGTGCTGGCGGAGCCCGGTTACCGCGAGCGGGCGCGGGAGATCGCGGCGTGGTCGGCCGCGCATGACGGTCCCGCGTGCGCGGCGGACGAGCTCGAGCGTTTCGCAACTCTTAGCTGATTCTCCGCAACGCTTTAGGACGGGCTGCCAGCCTGAGCGGTCGGACCGAACCTCTCGATCGGAAGGAGGTAACGGATGCACCAAATCGCGAAAGGGCTCGCGGTGCTGGGTGCCACCGCAGGACTCATAGGCGGCGGCGCCGCGCTTGCGAATGCGGCCTCCGGCGGCTCGAGCACGGCGCCGAATCAGACGCAGCCGAGCCAGACGCAGACGCAGCCGTCCGCTCCCACCCAGCCGCCGTCCGGACATCACTGCCCGCACATGGGGTCGGGCTCGGGATCGGGATCGAACAACGGCAGCAACTTCGGCACGCCAGGCGCGGCGCCGAACGCAGCGACGTAGGTCCCAGGGCGAAGCGCGCCGCCGCGGCGGTCTGTTACGCGGCGGCGGGCTCGCCCGCCTCGTCCACCTCGCGGAGGACGTTGATGAACGCGAGGACCACGGCGGGGTCGAACTGCGAGCCGGCGCAGCGGAGCAGCTCCTCGCGGGCGGCCTCCTCGGCCATGCCTGCCTTGTAGACGCGGTCGGCGGTCATCGCCTCGTACGAGTCCGCGACGGCGAGGATCTTCGCCTGGATGGGGATCCGGTCGTCGGCGAGGCCGTCGGGGTACCCGCGGCCGTCGGGGCGCTCGTGGTGGGCGCGCACCCAGGCTGAGATGTCGTCGAGCCGGGCGCCGTCGAGGATGCGGGCGCCGAGTTCCGGGTGCTTGCGCATCTCGTCCCACTCGGAGTCGGTGAGCTTGCCCGGCTTCTGCAGGATGGTGTCCGAGATCCCGATCTTGCCGATGTCGTGGAGCATGCCGGCGAGGTGCACGCGCTCTGTCTCGCGCGGGCCCATGCCCAGTTCGGCGGCGATCTGCTTCGCGTAGCGGCCGACGGTCTCCGAGTGGCGGGCGGTGCCGGCGTCGCGCATGTCGAGCGTCTCGGCTAGCACGAGCACGGCCGCGAGGTGCTCCTCGGACTGCATGTCCTGGCGCATTGCGGCCGAGCGCAGGTTGGCCGTGATCTCGGGGTTGTAGATCACCGAGCGGTCGCGGCCAAGCTCCTTGGCCGCGTACACGGCCTGGTTGGCGGCCCCGAAGAGCTCCTCGAAGCTGCTGCCGTGCTTGGGGAAGCTGGCCACGCCCAGGCTGGCGGTGGTGGCGAGCGCATCCTCCGTGAAGTGGTCGCGGACCGCGCGGCGGAGGCGATCGGCGAGGACGTAGGCGCCGTGCTCGTCGGTGTCAGGGAGGAGCAGCGCGAACTCCTGGCCGCTCACGCGCGCCACGACGTCGATGCGGCGCTTGGTGCGCTCGAGCACACCGGCGATGATGCAGAGGCGCTCGTCCGCGACGCGGTGGCCGAACTCCTCGTTCACCTCCTTGAAGTGGTCGAGGTCGAGCGCGATCACGCTGAGGCTGGTCTCGGCGCGCTGAGCGCGCTCGAGCTCACGGTCGAGCAGCTCCTCGAAGCCGGACCCGTTGAGGAGGCCGGTGAGCGGGTCGCGCTTGGCGGTCTCGGCTACCTCATCTATGAGGCGCTCCACACGGCCCTTGAGGCGGCCCACGAGCGCGGCCGCCAGCACGGCGGTGCCGACAGTGAGCAGCCACTGCTGGATCACCTCGCGGGCGCCATCGTTGGTGCCGATCAGGTAGGCGCCGTAGGAGACGGCGATGACGCCCAGCTGGATCGAAGCGCGCCGGCGGCTGAGGAGAAAAGCGGAGTTGAGCGCCGACCACACGTACAGCATCGAGAGGTACTGCTCGGTGGCCTCGCCGAGATGGTTGATCGCGACGGTGGTGATGAGGATGCCGAGGGTGAGCGCGGCGTCGATCGTGATTGGGGGCAGCCGCTTGTGACCGAGCAGCAGGAGCAGGCCCACGCCGTAGGCGATCGCGATCAGCGCAACCATCAGCGGGTCGCTGAGCTGGGTGGATTGCGCAAGCGCGATCACGCCGATCGCAAAGCTCGCCCCGCCGAGATACATCCACGCCATCGCGACGATGCTCGCGCGAGGGCTCGGAGCCATCGCCGCAACAGCGTCGGCATGGGCCAGCCTGCTCGGCTGTTCGGGCGCGTCGAGCATGCCGCCGAGCGCGGAAGAGCGGAGGGAACGTCTCATCCGCCTCGTAATCGGCCATCCGAGAGGACCGCTTTAGCGGTTGAGGTGTCCCAGAGGAGCTGTTTCTGCGCTGGCTAATGACGGCCAGCGCCGCTATCAGCTAACGGTTGGAAGCTCCGGGGGTGGGACTCGAACCCACAACCCTTCGATTAACAGTCGAATGCTCTGCCATTGAGCTACCCCGGATCGTTGGGCTACGCCGGATAGTCGGCTCCGGCAGACCGGCCCTTTAACGACTCCGAAACTCTAGCGACAGCGTGCGGACACCTCCTTCCACTTCGGCATGGCAGTTCGCGCAGAGGAGGACGCATTTCTTCGCTTCCTCCCGCAAACGATCAAGTGAACGGGTGAGGCCGCGTCCGGAGAGCGCGAAGTGCTTATCGCCCGGATCCAGGTGGTGGAACTGCAATGCCCCGAGATACGCGTTATAGCCGCAGCCTACGCAGCACCCGCCGGCCTCGCTAACGATCCTTGCCCTGAGAGCCCGCCTGCGCTTCATCACCGCCTCACCGCGGCACCGCCTGCATCGATAGATGCCTTCCGGGTCCAGAACGAAGGTCGTCTCGCCATGCTTCGCGCAGTTGCGGGAGAGCGTGCGGATGCCGGCGCGCCTGCCCTCCCGTGACTCACGCCGCGTCGCGGTGCCGTACGTCTCAAGTCCGTACCGCTTGAGCCAGTGCTTGACGGTGGCCACACTGACCTCGAGCGCCTCGGCGATCGACCGGTGCGTACCGCCAGCCGCGATCATCCCCTCAAGTGCCGGACGTGGGATCCCGCCGCGCGCCGCGTGCCGATCGGCGAACGCGGCCGACAGACCGTGCTTCTTCACCCAGTAGCCGACCGTGCTCGGGTGAACCTCGAATCGCTCCGCTATCCGCTCGAGGGATAAGCCGTCGTTGAGCAAGTGTTCCAAGACGTCCTTGTCCATACGCCAATGATCTCGAACGAGTCGGACGGAAAAAGCAAACATATGTTCGGCTACTATCCGCCGAGCGGGTGCCGGGGTGGTGCAGCAGTGCCAACAGCCCTCCGCGTTCGCCGCGGGCGTTGGGATCGAGCACCCGCCGCTCCAGCTCGATGACCGCCGCCATGGCTGGATCGACCGTCTCCCGCGTCATCACGCGGGATCCGACACCGCCAGCGGCGGGCCCACCACCTCCATCCCCACCGCGGCGCCCAGCTCAGCGAACACGCCCGGATCCACCCGCCCCGCAGGCAGCTCGGCAAACCGGTCGAAGAACTCCTCCATCCCCGCCGGGTTGAAGATGACGAGAATGCGCGCCGGCCCATCCCCCACGTTCTGGAACGCGTGCACCGTCCCGCGCGGCACGAACACGAACGAGCCGGCGGGCGCCGAGTGCATTTCTGAGCCCAGCTTGAAGCGCAGCACCCCCTCGAGCACGTACCACGACTCGTCCTGCGCCTCGTGCGTATGCGCTGGCGGTCCGTCGCCGGGCGCGATCACGTTCTCGAACACCGTGAGCCGCCCGCCCGTCTGCTCGCCGCGCACCTTGAATGTGAGCGGGCCGCCCGCCGGACCCTGAACCGTAAAGCCCTCGCCCGGCTGCACCGACAGCGGTCCCGAGCTCACGACGCCGCCTCGAACTGCGGCCGAAGCGACGGATGCGTCCGGGCCAGCCGCATGCGCGCGCCCGTGAGCAGCGTCGTCCCTGCGGAAGCTGTGGCAAGCGCGTCCAAGAAGTCCGAGCCCTCGATCCGGTACAGCTCGGCGTCGCCCAGAGCCGTGACGGTCGCCGTTCGCGGGATCCCCTCCAGCAGGCCGATCTCGCCGAAGTACGACCCGGGCTCCATCACGCGGACATGCCGCTCCTCCGCCTCACCCTCGCCGCGCGCTTTCACGTCCATCCGCCCGCTCACGATCACGTACAGCGCATCCGGCTCCTCCCCCTCGCGCACCACCGCGTCTCCGGCGCCCACCCGGACCGCCGTGCACGCCGAGGCCAGCCGCTCCAGCACGGCCCGGTTCGCCGAGGCGAAGATCCCGAGCCGCTCCAGCAGCGCGATCCGCGGCTCGAGCTCGGCAAGCCGCCCGGCAGCGGCGCGGTCGATACGCACCAAAGCGGGATAGCCGAGCAGCCCGATCGCGATCGGGGCGAAGCCCATGACATAGAGCGCCGTGTGCAGCCCGGGACCGTTCACGAGCGGCGGCGCCACCAGAGTCCCCAGGGAAATCGCGCCCAGCACCAGCGCGAAGAACACCCCGAACACGCGCGCGATCACCTCGTCGGACACCGCACGCTGCAGCGCCGTGATCGCCAGCACGTCCACCACGAGCGTGCCCGCCCCGCGCACCACCTCGAGCAGGAACGCCACACCGGGCGAGTGCACCGCCACTAGCAGCGCCGTGGGCAGGCAGTACACCGCCATTCCCGCGGTGATGATCAGCGCGAGCCGCCGCGACGACGCCAACCGGTCCACCACGAACGCCATCAGGATCCCGCCCACACCGAGCCCCGCGAGCAGGTAACCGAAGCCCTTCGCCCCCGTGCCGAGCTGAGCGTCCGACACCCCCACGAGCAGCACCGTGTCCGTGCCGTACACGAAGCTCGCCAGCACGCTGAACATCACGAGCACGCGCGCCGCGCCCGAGCCGAAGATCGCCTGCACGCCCACCGACATCTGCTTCCAGATTCCCGCGGTGGCGCCCTCGGTCACGTCGACCGGCTTCGACCGCGCCCGCATCTGCATCACCAGCAACGCGGACACGCCGAACGACGCCGCGTTCACCCCGAACGCCAGCGCCGAAGACCCGATGGCCACGAGCCCCGCCCCTATCGCAGGCCCCACGATCACCACCAGGTTCTCGATCGTCCCGTTGAGCGCGTTGGCCGCCACGAGGTCGTCCTCTCCCGCCAGCTCGGGCAGCATCGCCGCGACCGCGGGGTTGTAGACGATGTTCGCCACGGAAGTGAGAGCCGCGAGCGCGATCGCCACCCATGCGGGCGCCGTGAGAGCAGCGGCCACACACAGCGCCGCCTGAAGGACGAGGCACAGTAGGTCAGACGTGACCATCACCCGCACGCGCTCATACCGCTCCGCCACCACTCCCCCGTACGTGCTGAACACGAGCGCCGGCAGGAATCTCCCCAGGCCCGCCGCCGCCACCCAGCCGAGCGACCCCGTCCGCTCGAACACGTACGCGAGCAGCGCAACGTTGTACGCCCACGATCCACTCGCGGAAATGACGAGCCCGCCGAAGAGCAACCGCAGATCACGGTGCCGCAGCGCCGCCCGCATCCCCTCCGTGTAACGAGCGAGCCGGCTCACGCGGCGGCCGCCGGCGCGGCGGCGAGAAGCTCACTCGCCCGCGCAAGCAGCGGAGCCGCGCGCAGGGGCGTGAGCCTGGCCACGGCCTCGTTCAGAAGCTGGGTGGCCTCCGCCTGCCGTCCCTGTCCCATCAGCCACGCAGCAAGGTCCACCTCCGCGCGGGCCAGCGGGTACGGGTATCCGAGCGAGCCCAGGGCATCCAGCGCCGCCCGCAGCTCGCCCTCCACCTGATCGTGCTCCTCGCGGGCGGCGGCGAGCAGGCCGCGAGCGCGGTGAAGCTCGGCCCGCAGGAACGGAGACACCTTGCCGCGCGGCTCCGCCTCCAGCATCGCCACGAGTTCGGCGGCCGCCTCTGGCCGGCCGGCCGCGAGCGCCGCCTGAACCGCGTCCGGCCACAGCAGCCGGAACGACTCATGCAGTGGCCCCACAGCGTCCATCGCGGCCCGAATCGCGGGCACCGCGCTTGCCACCACCGCCTCATAATGACCCTCCGAGAGCGCGACGGCGTTCTCCCCCGCCACCGCGATGAAGCGGTCCTCGAGGTTGGCGCTCTCCCGCCAGGGTGCGAAGGCCGCGACGTGCTCAGTGGCAGGCTCACCTCGCCACGCCTTCACGCATGCGAGCCGCACGTGCGCGTCCTCGACGTGTTCGATGTTCGCGTTCAGCAGCTCGCTGCCCAGCTGCTCGAGCCCTTCCCACTGGCCCGCGAACAGCTGCCACAGCATCAGATTGCCAGTGGTCACAACGCGGGCGTACGAGTCTCCGGTGCGGATGGACAGGACCATTGCCTCCTTGATCCGCTCCGCCGCCTCCGGCAGGTCCCTGGCCAAAAGGACGTTCCCGATGTTCGACACCGCGTTCGAGTGGAGCTCGGTGAGCCCGTTCCGCTCCGCGATGTCCGCCAGCACCGTCCAGAGGCCGACGGCCTCGTCAAAGCGCGACTGCTGCATGTAGGAAACCGCGCGTGCGTTCAGCGCCCGGCACAGAGGCAGCGGCAGCTCGAGTGCCTGCGCCATGATGAGCGCGCGGTCGAGATAGGGCGACGACTCTTCCCCCTTGCCGCCGAAGCTGAGGCACACGCCGAGGGCCGCCAGAACAGACGCAAGTCCGGGGCTGTCCGGTTCCTTCTCGAGCACCGCCAGCGCCGCCTTGGCTCGCTCGATCCCCTCGTCGATCCGGCCGAGCCGCTGGAGCGCCACGATGATGCCCGGGCTGAGCGCAGCCGCCTCGCTGTCGCGTCCAGCCGCCACGTGCGCCGCGGCCGCGGCGTCGAGCAGCTCGATGCCGGCGTCGTAGCGCGCAGCCCGCATCGCCATCGTCCCGGCGGCCTCGGTGAGCTCCGTGCGCTCATCCTCGGAGCCGGCCAGCTCGCGCGCCATCAGGTACGCGCGCTCCGCCGCCTCGGGCGCGCCGACCGATGCCGTGCGCTGCGCCGCGGCCCGCAACGCGGCGAGCGCGTCCTCGCGAAGCTCGTCCGCATCCGGATCGCCCGTGGCCGCCCGGAACGCGTCGAGCAGGTGGGACGCGATCACCTCCGCCATCTCCTCCCCCTCGTTGGGGAAGACCGTGCGCAGGTAGTTCGCCGCCGCCAGGTGTCGCGGCCGCCGCTCGTGCTTGGAGAGCATGTCGTAGGCGACCGTGCGCAGAAGCGTCTGCGCGAACGCGTACTGCCCGCGGTCCGGCGAGAGCGGATCCGCGCGCACGGCGAGCACCTGCTTGCGCACGAGCGAGGAGAGCACGGCGTCCACCCGCTCCTCCGGCAACTCGGTGAGCGCCGCCGCCGCGCTGCGCGGGAAGCTGCCGCCGAACACCGCCATCGCCTTCACGAGCTCGCGCTCGTCGGGATCGAGGCCGTCCAGCCGGGCCGCGAGAAGCGAGCTCAAGGTGGCGGGCACGTCGAGGTCGCCGAGCTCGCCCGCCGGGCGCAGCAGCCCGCCATTGACGGCGGCGAGAACCCCGCGGTCCGCCAGTGCGCGCACCGTCTCGAGCGCGTACAGCGGAATGCCCTCCGCCTGGCTCACGATCCGCTCGCGCGCCTCGCTCGGCAGCCCGCTCACCAGCCCGTCCAGAAGCTGGCCCACAGCGGCGTCACTCAAGGGCTCCAGATACATCGGAGTCGCACCCCGGCGCCCTGCCGGCCAGCCGGCGCGGCGCTCGGTGAGCTCCGGCCGCGCGAAGCCGACGATGAAGATCGGCAGCTCGGCGGACCACTCCAGCAGGTGGTCGATGAAGTCGAGCAGGCCGTCGTCGGCCCAGTGCAGGTCCTCGAACGAGAGCACCACCGGCAGCTCGTGCGCCAGGCGCTCGAAGAACAGGCGCCAGCCCGCAAACAGCTCCTTGCGGTCGAGCCCGGGCTGCGCCACGCCGAGCAGCGCGCCCAGGCGCGGCTCGAGGAACTTCCGCTCCGCGCCGTCCGGCACCCAGCGCTCGAGGCCGAGCTCGAGCTTGCGCTGCGCCTCGTCCGGCGGGGCCTCCTCGGGAATGCCGAGCCGCTGGCGCACCATCTCCGCGAGCGCGAAGTACGCCACGCCCTCGCCATAGGAGAGGCAGCGTCCGGAGTGCCACAGGATCGACGACGCCAGGCCGTCCACGTAGTTCTCGAACTCGCGGCGCAGGCGCGTCTTGCCAACGCCCGGCGGCCCAGTGACCGCCACGAGCCGGGCGCTGCCGCGCTCCACCCCAGCGTGGAAGAGCTCCTTGATCAGCCGCAGCTCGGAGTCGCGGCCCACGAAGGGCGCCTCGAGCTCGCTGTCGCCGCGCGCGCCCGCCACCCCCGCGATCACGCGCTGCGCGCGCCACAGGTGGAGCGACTCGTCCTTGCCCTTGAGCTTGTGCTCGCCGGCGTCCGCATAGGCGATCGACGCGGACGTGACCTGGCGAGTGGTCTCGTCCACGAACACCGAACCCGGGTCGGCCACTGACTGCACGCGCGACGCCGTGTTCACGCGGTCGCCCACCACGAGCGCCTCGCCGGGCGCGCTCACGGACGCCACCTGGCCAGTGACCACTCCCGCTCGGGCCCGCAGCTCCGGCGCCCCCACCTCCTCGCCGAACGCCGCAACCGCGTCCACCAGCTCGAGGCCGGCCCGCACCGCCCGCTCGGCGTCGTCCTCACGCGCCTGGGGCGCGCCCCACACCGCCATCACCGCGTCCCCGATGAACTTCTCCACCGTGCCGCCGTAGCGATCCACGATCGTGCGCGCCGTGTCGAAGTAGCGGCTGAGCAGCTCGCGCACGTCCTCGGCGTCGCGCGACTCGGCAAGCGTGGTGTAGCCCACGAGGTCCACGAACAGCACTGACACGAGCCGCAGCTCGCCCGCCACCGGCAGCGGCCCGTCCACCACGGGCGGCGACTGGCGGGCGGCACCGCTCAGCGGCGTGCCGCACTCGGCGCAGAACTTCTGGCCGGGCGCGTGCGCCGCGCCGCAATTCGGGCAGCGCGCCGCGAGCGGCGTGCCACATTCCACGCAGAAGCGCGCGCTCTCGGCGTTTTCAGTGGAACAGGACGGGCAGATCAAGGGGCCGGACGGTGGAGTACCACCCTAAGCCATAGCCGAGAACGGGCCGCGCCGCAACGCAGGCGTCCTGTGGCTAACTGCCTTCGGCGAGATCCGCGGTGCCCTCGAGCCGGCCCGCCTCGCCCGAGTTCTTGAGCTTGAGCAGCGTCTTCGACTCGATCTGGCGCACCCGCTCGCGCGTCACGCCAACCTGAGTGCCGATTTCCTCGAGCGTCATCGGCCCCTCGCCCGCGAGCCCGTAGCGCAGCTCGAGCACCCGGCGCTCGCGCCACGGAAGCGAGTCGAGCGCCGCCTGCAGGTCCGCCTCGCGAAGCCGGTTGGCCACCACCTCGAGCGGACGGTCGATGCTCGCATCGGGAATGAAGTCGGCGAGCGAGGCGTCGCCCTCCTCGGAGCCCACCGGGGTCTCCAGGGAAACCGGCTCCTGGCCCACCTTCAAAGCCTCTTCCACACGCGCCACCGGCATCTCGAGCTCCACAGCGATCTCCTCCGGCGTGGGCTCGCGCCCGTGCTTCTGCAGGAGCGCACGCCGCACGCGCGCAACGCGGTTCATGCGCTCGACCATGTGCACCGGGATGCGGATGGTGCGCGACTGGTCGGCCAGCGCGCGCGTGATCGCCTGGCGGATCCACCAGGTGGCGTACGTGGAGAACTTGAAGCCGCGGCGCCAGTCGAACTTCTCGACCGCGCGGATGAGGCCGAGATTGCCCTCCTGGATCAGGTCGAGCAGCGTGAGCCCGCGGCCCGTGTAGCGCTTGGCGATCGAGACGACCAGGCGGAGGTTGGCCTCCACCAGCGCGTTCTTCGCCGCCATGTCGTTGCGCTCTGCGCGGCGGGCGAGGCGCACCTCGTCCTCGCGCGTGAGCAGCCGCACCTTCCCGATCTTCTTGAGGTAGAGCCGGACGCTGTCCTCCGGGCCGCCCTCCGGCGGCGCCACGGGGAGGCCGGCGGTGACCACGCCACCCTCGTCGAAGAGGTCAAAGACCTCCTCCTGTCCGGACGCGGGCTCGCGCTCTTCCTCCTCGCGCTCCTCGACCTCTTCCCCGGGCGCGAGCTGGTCTTCGTTCACATCGCTCACGGCGTCTCCCCCATTACGTGCCCGATGGCTTGCCTCACGCTCTCTCGCTCCGACCAGAGTTCCCGCTGCCTGTCGAAATCGTCACCCTGCCCTGCATGCCGTAGCTCTCTTTCGATTCTGCGGAGCTCTAGCTGGAGAAAGCCCAGTCGAAGTGCGGGTTCGGAGGACGGCTCCTCGTCCGCCAGCATGACTACCTCGGTGATGGTAGCCGCGATTACCGGATCCGCGCCAGGAAGTTGCGCAAGAGGATTTGCAAAATGGGCCACGAGATGATCGCGCGTGAGGCGCAGGGCCTCCGACGAGAGGTGACCGTCCGTGACCCGGCCGAGGTATTCCCGCCCAACCTCGCCCTGGGACAGGCACATGGCGAGGAACGCGCGCTCGGCCTTGGAGGCGTTGTCGAGCAGCCGCTCGGGGCGGCGAGCCGGCTGAGCGGCTTGGCCGTCGGGCCGCTGCGGGGCCGTGCGCGGCGCGGATTGAATGGCGGTCGTCACTACCTCGGGTGCGAGATCCAGCTTGTCTGCGACATAACGCACAAGATGGTCGCGGGTTGCGGGGCTATCCGCCGTGGCTATCAGGGGCCGAACGTCCTCGAACGCGCGATCCCTCCCACGGGGCGTCTGTAGATCTGAATCGGCCAGTACGCGACGAATCTGAAACTCCAGTACCGAAGATGCGGTACCGAGCAGGCTCGTGAACGCGTCCGCCCCGTGCTCGGTCACCAGCTCGGCGGGGTCGGCGCCCTCCGGCATCTCCACCACGAGCAGCTCCACACCCCGCTCGGCGGCCACGCGCGCCGCGCGCAGCATCGCCTCCTGACCCGAGCGGTCGGCGTCGAGCGCAAGGAACACCGAGGGCGCGGTCTGCGACAGGAGCGTGACCTGCTCCGGTGTGACCGAGGTGCCCATCACGGCAACCGCCTCAGTCAATCCAACCTGGTGGAGTGCGAGCACATCGGTGTACCCCTCTACGACGAGGATCCTACCCCGTTTTGCGGCAGGTCCGCGGGCCAAATCGATCCCGAACAGCTGACGGCCCTTGTGGTAGAGCTCGTTCTCCGAGGTGTTGATGTACTTGGCCTGCTTCGCGCCCTCGCGCACCGCTCGCGCGCCGAAGCCGAGCACCCGCCCGCGAGGGTCCGCGAGCGGGAACATGATCCGCGCGCGGAAGCGGTCGTAGAAGCCCGTTCCGCCACGGCCGCGCTGCCCCAGCCCGGCGGCCGCTATCTCCTCGCGCGTGAAGCCATCGCGCTGCGCGGCCACGGTGACCTTGTCCCAAGCGCTCGGCGCGTAGCCCACGCGAAACTCGCGCAGCACCTCCTCCTTCAGGCCCCGCCCCGCCAGATACTCGCGCGCGAGCTTCGCCTCGCTCGACTCCCACAGGTAACGCGCGTAGTAGTCAGTCGCGCGCTGCACCAGCTTGAGCAGCCGCTCGCGCCGCTCGCGCCGGCGCTCGGCGGCCGGATCCTCCTGCTCGCGCTTGAGCTCGACGTTGTAGCGCTCGGCAAGCGTCTCCACGGCTTGGCGGAAGTCGAGCCCCTCACTCTCCTGCACGAAGCCGATCGCGTCGCCCGCCGCCCCGCAGCCGAAGCAGTAATAGACCTTGTTCTCGGCGTTCACCGAGAACGACGGCGTGCGTTCCTCGTGAAACGGGCAGAGGCCGGTGAAGCGGTTGCCCACTCGGCGCAGGTCGGTGCGGGCTCCCACCACCTCGACCATGTCGATCGCATCCTTCAGGCGCTCTATCGAGTCCTTCGTGTAGAGCGACATCTAGAAGCCGTGCGGCACCGATAGCTCTGTGAACACCCTCACCGCGTAGCGGTCGGTCATTCCCGCGATGTAGTCGGTCACCCGGTCCGCCTCGGTCGCATCCGCCGTCGCGGCCGGCGGCGGGTTCTCCACGAGGTGGTCGAACAGCGCGTGCAGCATTCGCTCGATGCGCGGGTGCTCGCGCTGGGCGGCCGGGGCGAGGTAGACGTGCTCGAACATGAAGGTGCGCAGGCGGTCCATCGCGCCGCCCACATCGTCCGACTGCACGATGTCGCCCGCCTCGGCAGAGCGCTCCACGAGGTCGCGCACAAGGGTGTCGATGCGCTTCGAGCCGGTGTCGCCCAGCAACGCAATCTCCTCGTGCGGAAGCTCCTCGCCGCTGAGCGAGCCGGCGCGCAAGGCGTCGTCGATGTCGTGGTTGATGTAGGCGATGCGGTCGACCAGCCGCACGATCCTCCCCTCGAGCGTGGCCGGCCGGTTCTCGCCGGTGTGGTTGAGGATGCCGTCGCGCACCTGCTCGGTGAGGTTGAGCCCGCGCCCGTCCCGCTCGAGCCGTTCCACCACGCGCAGCGAGTGCACGTTGTGCTGGAAGCGCAGCCCGAAGCGCTCACGCAGGCAGGCGTCGAGCACCTCCTCGCCTATATGGCCGAACGGGGCATGCCCCAGGTCGTGACCGAGCCCGATGGCCTCGGTGAGGTCCTCGTTCAGCCCGAGAGCGCGTGCCACCGTCCGCGCGATCCCGGTGGTCTCGATCGTGTGGGTGAGCCGCGTGCGGTAGTGGTCGCCCTCGGGGGCGATGTACACCTGCGTCTTGTGCTTGAGGCGGCGGAACGCCTTGGCGTGCACGATTCGGTCGCGGTCGCGCTGGAACGGCGTGCGCACCGGTGAGTCGTCCTCCGGGACGGCGCGCCGCGCCGGATAGGACCGCTGCGCGAGCGGCGAGAGGAACTCGTCCTCCATCGCCGCGATGCGGTCGCGAAAGGCCAGGGCGCTCGTTCCGGTGGGCGTCACGGAGCGATTCTGGCATGAGGGGCACTCGGCTCTACTTGCGCTGCTGCTTCCGCTTCTGCCTCCAGTCGTTCAGCTTGAACCAGGCCACGAGCAGGAGCACGGGGCCGAGATAGATCGGGAGCTCGATCAGCACGTGCCCCGCGTGCGCCAGCGGGGGGATCACGTGTTCACCGCCGAGAGGAGCCACAGGCCGAGGCTGGTGAAGCCCACCATCACAACGAGCATCCAGTACTGCGAGCGCACGGCGTCGCGCACGTCGCGGTACATGGCGATCGCGCGGTCGTGCGCGAGCACGAGGCCGCACACGTGCCCGATCACGAGCGCCGCCACCTGCACGTACCAGATCCCTGATGCCGAGATCACGTTGAAGTTGATCCCGGTGTGCGAGGTGCCGAAGATGTCCGATCCGTGGCCCAGCGGGTCAGAGATCAGGTGCGCCATCGCCTGTCCCTGGAACACGAGCAGCGAGAAGTAGTGCGCGAGCGCGTACGCGAAGGCGATCGGGATCAGCGTGTGTGCAAACTGGCGGGCCAGCTCCGACGGCGTGTGCCCCTCGCCCACCTCGCTCATCCCGCCCACGGCCAGCCGGTAGAAGACGGCCACCACGCCCACGCACACGAGCAGTCCGATCGTGCTCCCCCACTGCTCGCCGGTGAGGCCGCCCCCGAAGAACGAGATGAGGTGCGGGCGGACCGCCGTCCACAGCGGGCCGTTCTCGAGGCCGTCGAACGTGGTCGAGCCGATGGCAACGCAGAGCAGCGCGATCGTGCCCGGCCACAGCTCGAGCTTGGGCGCGCCGGCGAGCGGCGGGCGCGCGTAAACAACGCGGTCGCGCCGCTCGAACGCGGCCAGCCTGGCGAAGAGCCCGAAGTACACGCCGAACGGGTCGGCCCGCTGGCTCCAGGTCTCGATGCCGTAGAGCGCCATGCCCACGAGCATCACCACCACGTAGGCGAGCACCATGATCGCGAGCGTGGACGGGTCCTCCTTGTGCACGTAGGTGAGCTCCACCCACGCGAAGAACAGGATCCCCGCCGCCGCCGGCCAGCGGCCGAGCCATTCCGGATACTCGAGCGCGGCCGGCGCCTCGCCACTCGACACCCTGCTCGAGATCCACGACACCCCGCGGGCGATCGCCCGCCATGGGCTGATCACGCGCCAGATGTCGCCGAACAGCACGCTCGCCACCACGAGGCCGACCCAGAACACCACGTAGATCACGGTGGGCTCGAGGTTGCCGAGCGGGTCCTGCACGCCCGCGATGCCCGCGTACACGGTGACGCCGAGCGCCGCGACCCCCGCCGCCCCAAGCAGCACGTCCACCGCCACCGGCATGCGGAAGAGACGCCGGCGCGGGACCTCGCCCTGAAGCCGTGGCGTGGGCCACAGCGCGGCGAGAGCCACGAACGACACCACGAGCACCACCGCCGCCGCCCAGCCGAAGAGCCACACCGGAATCGGCAGGTCCGTGCGGGACACGATGCCATGCGCGGCCGCCGGTGGCGGGAACAACGCTCCCGCCACCGGCCCGGCCACGAGCGCGGCGGCAATGGGCCAGCGCCTCATTGGTTCACCTGGAGAGACGCGATCTGCTCACTCCGGCTCTCCAGCTCGATGTCGAAGATGCCGTCGATCGTGGCGGGGAAGTCGAACGACACGCTCCCGCCCTTCTTCACGTCCTTGTGGAAGTTGTAGCCGTGCACGTGGATCTCGTCGGACACGTCCGAGTCCACCGTGAAGCGCACGCGGTCGCCCTTGTTCACGGTGATCTTCTGGACGCCGCCCTGCGGCTTCCCGTTCACCACGTGGACCACCACCGGTGCGCCCGACGCGCTGGTGCTCGTGTTGTTGCCGCTGTTGCCGCTGCCCTTGGCGAGCACGAACGCCACGACAATGGCCGCGACCAGCAGCGCGAGCAGGGCTGCTCGCTTCATTCGTTTACCTCCGTTCGTCGAATCCGAGATAACTCAGACGAACGCCGGCGGCGCCCGGGGAGCCAGCCTGCGCGCGAGCGGCGCGCGGCGTGGCGAGAGGCTGGCCGAGCCCGCGAGAAGCAACGGCGAAGGAGCCGCGGCAGGCCGCCGCAGCCGAGCACGCCCGCGCGCGGCGGCAACGGCGATGGCCGCCGCGGCACCCCGGAGCGCCAGCGCGATGAGCAGGCCGATGACGAGCGCCAGCGGAATCGCAACCCATCCGCCGTGGCTGAAGGGAGCGCCGATGCCGCCCGGGTGTCCGCTCGCAAGGGTGCCCTCCACCCACTCCTGCGACGCGTACACGCACACGAGCAGCGCGCTGGCAAAGCCCCAGAGGCGCCGCGTGGAGGGCAGCGCCCGCCGCTCCCCTTCCTCGCCCACCGCATACGCGCGCATCACGCGCGCGGCGAAAGCAGCCGCCGCAAGCACCACGAGCCCGGCGACGAGCGGGGTGGCCAGGCGCAGGTAGCCGTGGCCCTGGAGCGACAGTTCGTGCCCGGCGCCCGAGCCGTACGCCAGCAGGTACCTGATGTCGTGGACGCCCAGGGCGCCCAGCGCGATCAGCGCCCCTGCGCGGATCCTCCAGCCGAGTGACGGCACCCGCGGGATTCTAGGCGTGCTGGATCGCGGCCTGTGCCGCGGCCACGCGCGCGATCGGCACGCGGAAGGGTGAGCAGCTCACGTAGTCGAGGCCAGCCATGTGGAAGAACTCGATCGAGTCGGGATCGCCCCCGTGCTCGCCGCAGATCCCGAGCTTGAGGTCGGGCTTTGCCTCGCGCCCAGTCCACGCGGCGAGCCGCACGAGCCAGCCCACGCCCGGCTTGTCGATCGTGTCGAACGGGCTGCGGTCGACGATCTTCTCCTCGATGTACTTGCTGAGGAAGCGGCCCTCCACGTCGTCGCGCGAGAACCCGAGTGCCGTCTGCGTGAGGTCGTTCGTGCCGAACGAGAAGAAGTCCGCCTGGTCAGCGATCTTGTCCGCGGCGAAGCACGCGCGCGGCAGCTCGATCATCGTCCCCACGCTGATCTCGAGATCGGTGACTCCCTCCTCCTCGGCCACTCGGAACACGAGCTCACGCATCAGCTTGAGCTCCGTCTCGTAAGCAACGAGCGGGATCATGATCTCGAGGTGCGGCGCCTCGCCCGAGCGCTCCTTCACCGTGCGCGCGGCGCGCAGGATCGCCGCCGCCTGCATCTCGTAGATCTCCGGGTGGATGATCCCCAGGCGGCAGCCGCGCGTGCCGAGCATCGGGTTGGTCTCGGACAGGTGGTGGATCTTCTCTAGCGTCCGTTCGAGCTCCTCGAGGTCCGGGGTGCGCTCGATGCGCGCGCGCTCCACCTCCTGCGCCACCTCCTCGAGGCTCGGCAGGAACTCGTGGAGCGGCGGGTCGAGCAGGCGGATCGTGACCGGCAGGCCCGCCATCTCCTCGAACAGCCCCTCGAAGTCCTGCTGCTGGAGCGGAAGCAGCGCCTTCAACGCCTCGCGGCGGTCTTCCTCGGTGTCGGCCATGATCATCGCGCGCATCTTCGGCACGCGGTCCTCGGCCATGAACATGTGCTCGGTGCGGCAGAGGCCGATGCCCTCGGCGCCAAACTGCCGCGCCTTCGCCGCGTCCTCTGGTGTGTCCGCGTTCGTGCGGACGCCGAGCTGGCGAATCTCGTCCGCCCACCCCAGCACGGTTTCGAAGTTCTCGTCGAACTCCGGATCCACGAGTGGCACGTCGTCGGTGGTGACGATGCCACGGGAGCCATCGATCGCGATGGTGTCGCCCTCGTGCAGCACCGTCCCGTTCACGCGGATCTCGCAGGCTGTGAGGTCGATCTCGAGCGCGCCGGCGCCCACCACGGCCGGGCGACCCATGCCGCGGGCCACGAGCGCTGCGTGGCTCGCCTTGCCGCCCTCGCTCGTGAGGATGCCGCGGGCGGCGTGGAAGCCCGCGACGTCATCCGCCTCGGTGAAGGGACGGACCAGGACCACGTCCCGGCCGGACTCACCGGCGGCCACAGCGTCCTCCGCGGTGAAGACGATCGCGCCCTTGGCGGCGCCAGGGGACGCCGCCACGCCCTCCGCCAGCACGTCGAACTCCGCCCCCGGATCGAACGCCGGATGGAGCAGGGCGTCGAGCGTGCCCGGGTCGATCGTGGCGAGCGCCTCCTCGCGCGAGAGCAGCCCCTCGTCCACAGCGTCCGCCGCAAACCGCACAGCCGCCTGCGCCGGCCGCTTGGCGCTGCGCGTCTGGAGCATGTAGAGGTGCCCCTCCTCCACAGTGAACTCGGTGTCCTGCATGTCCTTGTAGTGCGCCTCGAGCGTGCGCAGGATCTCCATGAGCTGCGCATGCGCCTCCGGCATCACGTCCTTCATCTCGGAGATGTCGCGCGGCGTGCGCACGCCCGACACCACGTCCTCTCCCTGCGCGTTCACGAGAAAGTCGCCTGACGGCTCGGGCGCGCCGGTGATCTCGTCGCGCGAGAACGCGACGCCCGTGGCGCAGTCGTCTCCCTTGTTGCCGAACACCATCTGCTGCACGTTCACCGCGGTGCCCCAGTTGTCGGGCAGGCGGTTGATGCGGCGGTACTCGACGGCGCGCGGCCCCATCCATGAGTCGAACACAGCCCGGATCGCCTGCCGCAGCTGGTCCTGCGGCTCCTGAGGGAAGTCGTCGCCGGTGTGGTCCTTGAAAATCTCCTTGAAGGTGGCCGTGAGGGCCCTGAGGTCGTCCGTGTCGAGCTCGGTGTCGAACTTGACGCCCCGTTCGGCCTTGCGCTCCTTGATCGCGTCCTCGTAGCGCTCGCCCGGCACGCCGCGGCACACGTTGCCGAACATCTGGGCGAAGCGCCGGTAGGAGTCCCACGCGAAGCGCTCGTTCGCCTTCTCCGCGAGCCCGTCGACGCTCTCGTCGTTCAGCCCCAGGTTCAGGACCGTGTCCATCATCCCGGGCATCGACTCGCGTGCTCCCGATCGCACGGACACGAGCAGCGGGTCCGCCGCGTCACCCAGCTTCTTGCCGGCCTGCTCCTCCAAATGAGAGAGGGCCTCGGCAACCTGCTGCGCGAGACCCTCGGGCTCCTCCTTGCCGGCGTCCATGTAGGCGACGCAGGCCTCGGTGGTGATCGTGAAGCCCGCCGGTACTCGCTCGCTGCCGAGGATGCGAGTCATCTCGGCCACGTTCGCGCCCTTCCCACCCAGGAGGTCGCGCATCTCCATGGACCCTTCGGAGAACTCGTAGACCCATTTCGTGCCGGTGGCGGTGGAGCTGGTCAAGGGGCGTCAGTCTAAACGGCGGTCCCGGCCGGATCACGCCACATTGGCCACATCTTGGGGCCGTTCGGGAGCTGCACCTCGCTGCGCACGCGGAAGCCGAAGCGCGAGTAGAAGTCGATGTTGCGCTCCTTGGAGGACTCGAGGTAGGCGGGCAATCCCTCCTGGTCGCAGACCTCGAGCACGGGCGCCATCAGCGCGCTTCCGATCCCGTTCCCCTGGTGTGGCGGGTCCGTGCCGAGCACCGCGAGGTAGAAGTGCGACGGCCCGTGCGGATGCGCCTTCTCGAGGCGCTGGAGGCCGCGGAAGAGAAGCGGCAAGCGCCGATTCAGCATCATCCGCGCGAGCTCGCCGGTCTCGCTCAAGCCCACGTGCCAGCGGTCCGGCAGTGTCCACACCGCGGCGCCGCTCAGGTCGTCCGTCACGTACACCTGCTCCTGCGGGCTCATGTAGCGGAGGCGGATCGACCAGAAGCGCTCCGCCTGCTCGAGCCGCTTGCGGTCTCTGGGGAACGTCCAGCTCATCGCCGGGTCGTCGTAGAACGCGCGCGCGAGCAAGGCGGCCACGGCGGGCAGCTCGTGCCGCTCGGCCTTGCGGATCTGCTCAGGGATTGCCCGGCGCCCTTCGGACCACGCGACCGGTCTTTGAGAACCAGGCCGCCGCGAGCACGAGACGCCTCATCGCGCCACCCGCCGTCCCTTCTCCGTCGGGGCGTGGCCGTGGAAGACCGCCTCGATGTTGTTGCCGTTCGGGTCGAGGATGTAGGCCGCGTAGTAGGTGGCGCTGTACTCGCCCCGGATTCCAGGCGCGCCGTTGTCGCGCCCGCCGGCTTGCAGAGCAGCCGCGTGGAAGGCGTCCACCTGCTCGGGCTCCTGCGCCTCGAAGGCGATGTGCGAGCGCCCAACCGGGCGGCCCTCGTGGATCCAGAAGTCGTCGCGGCCCCTGTAGCCGAAGCCGGCCGCGCGGTTGTCCTGTCCGGTCTCCACCACCAGCTCGAGCCCGAGTGGCGCGAGCGCGGCAGAGTAGAAGCGCACGCTCTCGTCGTAGTCGCGCACGCCCACGCCGATGTGATCGATTACGAGCCGCTTGCCTTCCATGCGCTGGGAACCCTACGCAACACGTGCAAGCCGGACGTGCGCGTGGTGCTCGAGCGTCTCCGTGATCGCGCGATCCGCCTGACGCAGCGCGCCTTCAGGCGCCACCGGCGCGTCGGCCAGTGGCTGGGCGAGCGCATCCACCAGGAAGCCGTGCGCCGCCTCGTCGAGCGGGAACGAGCCCGCCTCGCAGCCCGCGCAAACGATCCCGCCCGCGCTCGCCGAGAAGGCGCCGAGGTGCTCGCGCTCACCGCACGACGCGCACGCCGCGAGCTCCGGCATGAAGCCCGCGGCGAGCAGCAGCTTGAGCCTGAACGACAGCGCCTGCGCGCGGGTGGCGGCCTCCGGGCGCTCGTCGAGCAGCTGGAGCTCGTTGCAGAGGAGGTTGTACGCCGGCTGGTTGGGCTCCTGGGAGTCGAACAGCCGCAGCACGGCGTCGCACGCCTGCGTGGCCCGCTGGAGCGACTCGCGGCGGTCGCGCAGGTGCGGGTGCGCGCTCACCGTGGACGCCGAGGTGACCGTGGCCAGCTCGCCCCTGCCCTCGTGCAGCACGAGGTCCACCCTGAAGAGGGGCTCTAGGCGCCCGCCGAAGCGCGATTTGGGGCGCCTGACGCCCTTCGCTATCGCGCCGAGCCGTCCGCGGTCGCGGGTATACAGATGCAGGATCCGGTCCGCCTCTCCATAGCGGATCGATCGCAGCACAACCGCCTCTGTCTTGACCAGACCCGGCACTTTCTAGACTTTGACCGGGATGGCGGACGTCGTCGTGTACACAACCGAGCCCTGCGGCTTCTGCAGGCAGGCGAAGGCCCTGCTGGATTCGCGCGGCATCGCCTACGAGGAGATCAACCTCGCGAAGGACCCCGTCGGCCGCGCCGATCTGGTGGCGCTCACCGGTCAGATGACGTTCCCCCAGGTGCTGATCGACGGCCGCCCGCTCGGCGGGTTCCGCGAGCTGCTCGAGGCGGACCGCGACGGCGTGCTCGACGAGCTGCTCGCCGCGTAGTACATTCGGCGCGCGCGCAAGGGCGCATCCGGTCCGCGGGAAGGGCAGAGCCCACCTTCAACGTCTTCAAGGCTGTTCACGCGATCTTCTTCCCGCCCGCCGCGGACACGGGCCGAGCGGAGGGAGGTCGAGGGTGAACGTCGAGCAGCTACGCAAGCAGGCGAAGGAGCTGGTGCGCGCGGCGCGCGCTGGCGATCTCGAGGCGCTTGAGCGCCTGGGAGATCTGCCGGTGCGGCTGGCGAGCGCGCAGCTAGTGCTCGCGCGGGAGAACGGATATGCGAGCTGGCCGGCCCTGGTGCACGCCGTGGAGGCGAGCGTGGAGTCGTTCGTGCGGGCCGCCACGGACGCGCGCTGCGAGCAAGCGCGGCGGCTGCTCGACGCGCGTCCCGAGATCGCTGCCGATCCCTGGGCGCGGCTCGTGCTCGGGCGCGGCTTCGACGGCTCGGACGTGAACGAGCCGGGCGGTCCCCTCGGCTGGGCGCCGCTTCTGTACGTCACCCACTCGTGCTTCGCGTCGGTTGAGCTCGCGCGCGAGCTGCTCGAGCGCGGCGCCGATCCCAACGTCACGTTCACCAACGAGTTCGGTGAGATGTCGGCCATCTACGGGGCCGCCGGCAAGGCGCACGACCCCGAGCTCACGCTGCTTCTGCTCGAGGCGGGCGCGGACCCGAACGACGGCGAGTGCGTGTACCACTCCTGCGAAGCCGAGCACCCAGCCTGCCTGCGAGTGCTGCTCGAGCACGGCGCGGACCCAAAGGGCACGTATGCCCTCGCCCACGCGATCGACTACGACCGCATCGAGCACGCCAAGCTGCTGCTCGGCGCCGGCGCCGACCCGAACGAGGGAGCGCTGCTGGTGCACTGCGTCCGCCGCTCGTGCGGACTCGAGATGCTGCGATTGCTCGCCGAGCACGGTGCCGAGCTCGACGCCAGCGGCGGCGAGTGGTCCACCCCGGAGAGCGAATACCGCACGGCGTACCAGAACGCGGTGCTGCGCGGGCGCGACGATGCCGCCAAGCTGCTGGCGGAACTCGGCGCATCGACCGAGGTGGCGCCCGAGGACGTGGCGGTCGCGGCGCTGGCTCGAGGCGAGCGGCCCGCAACACCTCTGCCGGAGAAGCTCAGCGCGGACGCGCAGGAGGCCCTCATCCTCGCCGTGCTACGCGGCGACCACCGCGAGGCGATCATCGACGTGATCGGGCCGGACTCCTTCGGCCACGTCGGCGGCGGCCCGCCCGGCACGCTGCTCCACCACGCCTGCTGGGTGGGAAAGCCGGAGGTGGTGAAGCTCCTGCTCGAGCGCGGCGCCGACCCGGTCAGCCGTTCAGGGGCCGACTTCGACACGCCGATGGCGTGGACGATCCTCGCGTCCCAGTACCACGCGCTGCCCAACCGCGACTTCGTGGCCGTGGCAGAGCTGCTGCTGGCCGCCGGCGCCGAGCTGGAGGACCGCTTTCTCGAGGTAGCTCAGGGGCCCCTCGCCGACTGGCTCGAGGAGCGGCTCTAGGCCGAGCGCTCCCACAGCTCGTGCGGATCGCTCACCGCGGCCGGCACCGGAAGGGGCGTGCCGAGCGCACCCGCCGCGGGATTGATCACCACCACGTGGGTGGGCGAGTGGGCCGCGATCTCGGCGGTCACGCCCGGCCCGAGCAGCCCGCGGCGCGTGTCCGGACCGACCACGATGAGCCCTGCCGCAAGCTCCGCCGAACGGCGCAGGATCGCGCTCGCCACATCGGCATGGCCGCCCACGCTGCGCAGCAGCTCGCCCGTCACGGGCACGCCCGCCTCGCGCAGCGTCTCCATCGAGCGAGCGAGCGCCTCTGCGGCTTCGCCAGGGGTCTCCAGCTCGATCGCGTTCTCGCCCGCCACCACCTCGGTCTCGATCACGTGCAGCACGTGCACGGCGGAGCCGCGAGCGCGCGCGAGCGGCACGGTCATCGCGGCCACCTGGTCCGCGGCACCGCCCAGCGCCACCACCATCGGGGCGCGCTCGGGGCGCAGCGGAGCCGGAGCAGTCGCGGGCGTCTCGGTCCTAACCGGCGCCAGGGAGTGGCGGTGGAACCAGAGCACTCCGACGCCAATGGCCGTCATGCCCGCGCCCAGGTAGAACGGCGACTGCACGCTCACGTGCTCGCCGAGCTTTCCGGCCACGAACGGCGCGATCGCGCCGCCGCAGAAGCGCACGAAGCTGTACGCCGCGCTCGCGATGGGCCGCTCCACCGGAGCCGACTCCATCACCACCTGCGTCATCAGCGTGTTGGTGAGGCCGAGCACCGTGCCGGCGACGACCACGCACACGATCAGCGCGGTCTGCGAGGCGTGGAACACGCCCATCGCCGCGAGGATCACGGCGAGCCCCGCGAGGGCCGCGCCGAGCCCGCGGATGTCGCCGAACCGCCGCGACACGCGCGGCGCGACGAACACCGCGAAGATCGCGAGCATCACGCCCCAGGCGCAGAACACGTAGCCGAGCTGGTGTGCGCCGAGCCCGAGCGGGAACGGCGTGTAGGCGAGCAGGGTGAAGAAGCCGAAGTTGTAGAAGACGGCGGTGAGCCCGCTGCCGCGCGTGGCGCGGTGGCGCAGCGCGCGCAGGGGCGCCATCACGGAGATGCGCCGCGCGGGCGCGGGCGTGCGCTCGAGGAAGACCGCGGTTGCCACCAGCCCGATCGTCATCAGGACGGCAACGCCGAAGAACGGGCCGCGCCAGCTGATGCCGCCCAGCTCGCCACCGAGGAGCGGTCCGACGGAGATGCCAAGGCCGAGCGCGGCCTCGTAGATCATCACCGCACCGGCCACGCCGCCGCTCGCCGAGCCGATGATCACCGAGAGCGAGGTGGCGATGAAGAGCGCGTTGCCGAGGCCCCAGCCAGCGCGCAGGCCGACGATCGCGCCGATGCTGTTCGACGCTCCCGCGAGCGCACTGAAGGCGATGATCAGCACCAGTCCCGCGAGCATCGTGCGCTTCGGGCCGATGCGGCTGGCCACCGCGCTCGTCACCAGCATCGACAGGCCGGTGATCGCGAAGTAGCTCGTGAAGAGCAGCTCCACGTCGCTCGGGGACGCCTTCAGGTCGTGCGCGATCGCGGGCAGGATGGGGTCCACCAGCCCAAGGCCCATGAAGGACACCACGGCCGCGAACGCCACGGCCCACACGGCCTTCGGCTGCGAGAAGAAGCCCCCCGGCTCGGTTGAAGTCATTCGTCAATCCCCCTGCTGAAGCGCATCGACGAGCGCTCCCAGCGTGTCGGTGGCCGCGCGCAGCGCCGCGACCTCTTTCTCTGTCATTGAGGCCATGCGCTCGTCCAGCACCTCGCGGTAGGCCGCGCGAAGCTGATCGAGGGCTACCCGGCCCTCGCCGGTGATATCCACGAGCACCACTCGCCCGTCGGAGGTATCTCGGCCGCGCGAGACGAGGCCGCGCTCCTCCAGCTTGCCCACCAGCACGGTGATGGTGGGCTGTGCGAGGCCCTCGAATTCCGCGAGCTCGGTGATGCGCCGCGGACCTTCGGAGAGCGTGCTGAGCACGCCCGCCTCGGTGCGGGACAGCGAGCCGTCGGAGTGGCGCCAGAGCAGGCGGCTGAGGCGCGCCGCCCGCTGAGGGAGGGCGGCCGCGACATCAAGCGCTGCAGCGTTTCGGGTAGTCACATTGCGCAACTATATAGATCTTCAATCTAGATGCCGAGTGCCAGCGCGCCAGCTTTTTGGGTTACAGCCCCGCCCCGGTTTGGTTCATCCGGCTCCGGTCAGACCTACACCCTTCGCAACACGCAAGGAGGAGGCTCCCGATGGAGCAAGTGCAGGATGCAAAGGAACAGGCCCGCGAGAAAGTGCAGGACGCGGGCGCGCAGGCCAGGGGCCGCGCACGCGAGCAGGTGGATCAGCGCTCAACCCAGGCAGGTGAAAGCGTGTCCTCCGCCGCGGCGGACGCTCGCAGCGTCGGCCAGGAGCTGCGGCGCCAGGGCAAGGAGCGTCCGGCTGAGATCGCGGATCAGCTGGCCGAGCGGGCCGAGCGGCTCGGCGGCTACCTGAAGGATTCCGACTCCGATCGGATCCTGAACGACGTGGAGGACTTCGGCCGCCGTCAGCCCTGGGCCGTGGTGGCTGCGGGAATGGCCCTCGGGTTCATGGCGTCACGCTTCCTCAAGGCCTCGAGCCGCGACCGCTACCAGGCTTCTCGCCAGGGCGGCACGGGCAGGACCAACGGCGCCGCATCAGGGCAGGACGGCGTGAGCCGGCAGTACGCCGAGTCGCCGCCGGCCACGATGGCGCCGCGCGGCCCCGTGGACGTGCCCGCGCCGGGGAGCTACTCGCCATGACCGGCGAGACAAACAGCAACGACCTGCGGCAGGAACCGATAGGCGAGCTGCTCAAGCGGCTCTCGAACGAGACCACCCAGCTCGTCCGCCAGGAGCTCGAGCTCGCCAAGGCGGAGCTGACCGAGAAGGGCAAGAAGGCGGGAACCGGTGCCGGGATGTTCGGCGCCGCGGGCGTCACCGGGCTGCTCAGCCTGGGCGCGCTCACCGCCTGCCTGATCCTCGCGCTCAACCACGCGGTGGCCGACTGGCTGGCCGCGCTGATCGTCACCGCCCTGTGGGCGGCAGTTGCCGGGGTCCTCGCCATGCGTGGCAGGGACAAGGTGCAGGAGGCCACGCCGCCGGTACCCGAAAAAACCGTCGAGACAGTTAAGGAGGACGTCCAATGGGCCAAGACCCAGAGGCAATCCGCCGGGACATAGAGCAGACGCGCAACCAGATGGGCGGCACCGTGGAGGCGATCGGCTACAAGACGGACGTCCGTGCACGCGCAAAGGAGTCGGTGCAGGAGAAGACCGGCCGCCTCCGCGAGAGGATCTCGGGCGCAACCCCCGACCCGGATGACGTAAAGGGCGGCGCCAGGCAGGCCGTGGGCGTTGCCCAGGAGAACCCGATCGGGCTGGCGCTCGGCGCCGTGGCCGTGGGTTTCGTGGCGGGCATGCTCGTGCCGTCCTCGAAGGTGGAGGACGAGAAGCTCGGCCCGATGGCGGACCAGCTGAAGCAGCAGGCCGCCGAGACTGGGCAGGAGGCCCTCGAGCGCGGCAAGCAGGTGGCTCAGGACGCTGCGCAGAGCGCGGCGGAGACCGCGAAGGAGAGCGGCCGCGAGCACGGCGAGCAGCTGGCGGACAGCGCTCGTGAGAGCGCCCAGGAAGTGCGCTCCTGAGCTGAGGCTCGTACCCGAGGGCTCAGGCCGGCCGAGCCGCCGCCATCTCGGTGGTGAGCTCGGCCGGTCTGTTCGCCAGCGTCTGGAAGACGGTGCAGTAGCGCTCAGCCTTGCGATGCAGCGCTTCGAGGTCCTCTTCCGTCGCCTCAGGCGCGTCCACCTCGAAGCGCACGCGGATCGCCTGGAAGCCGGCGCCCACCTCACGGTCGAGGCCGAGCGTGCCACGAAGGTCGAGGTCCCCCTCCACCACCGTCTCGATGCTGTTCACGCTCAGCCCCATGGCGGTGGCCACCATCTGGCAGGTGAGCTGCGCGCAGGCGGCGAGCGCGCCCAGCAGCAGGTCCCCCGAGCAGGCGCCCGTCCCGGGTCCGCCGACGCCGGGGTGCGCCTGCGCCTCGTAGATCATGCGGCCGATGTCGACCGAGCAGGAGATCGGCCCGTCGTCTGCGTCGCCGCCGCGGGCCGTGAGCGTGATCTGCGCCTTCTCCGGATCCATCCGGTAGGCGTCCTTGAGTGGTTGCTGTGTAGCGCGAAGGTCCATTCAGCGAGTATGACCGCCCAGCTGCCGCGGCCGCGGCTGGCAGCGCTCGCACACGTACGTGCCGCGCCCCGCGGCGCGCATCTTCTTCACGGTGTTGCCGCAGCGAACGCAGGGCTCGCCCTCGCGCAGGTGGATCAGGAAGCGGTCCTGGAACGAGCCCTGAGCGCCGTCGGTATGGCGGAAGTCGTCGATCGAGGCGCCCTTGGCGTCGATGCCGGCCTCGAGCGATTCCACAACCGCGTCCCGCAACGCGACGATCTGCGCGCGCTTCAGGGTCCCCACCGGGCGCAGCGGATGGATGCGCGCACGGAAGAGCGCCTCGTCCGCGTAGATGTTCCCCACGCCCGCCACGCGCTCCTGCGAGAGCAGGAACGCCTTCACCGGCGCCTTGCGGCCGCGCGCCAGAGCGCGCAGAGCGTCCGCGGTGAACTCAGGGCTGAGCGGCTCCACTCCCAGGCGGGACGAGAAGTACTCCTCGAGAGCCGCCTCGCCGAGCAGCACGATCCCGGTGCCGAAGCGCCGCACGTCCACGAACAGCACGCGCTTGCCCTCGCTGAGCACGAGCCGCACGCGCAGGTGCGGGCGGTCCGCCGAGTCCTCGGCCTCCGGAACCACGAGCAGGTTGCCCGTCATGCGCAGATGCATGGCGAGATAGACCTCGTCCTCGAGCTCCCAGATCAGGTACTTCCCGCGCCGCGACAGGCGCTCCACGCGGCGGCCGCGCACAGCGTCCGCCACCTCCTCCGGCGCCGCCGGCTCGCACCAGCGCGCGTCCAGCACCTCCATCCGCTCGAGCACGCGGCCCTCCACGGCGGGGGCGAGCTGGCGGCGGATCGTCTCTACTTCGGGAAGCTCGGGCATCTACACCCGAGGGTATTCAGCTCGTTGTGGCCCGCGGGTGCGCCCTGAAGTACACGTCCTTCAGGCGCTGGCTCGACAGGTGGGTGTAGAGCTGCGTGGTGGACACGTCGGCGTGGCCGAGCATCTCCTGCACCGAGCGGAGGTCGCAGCCGCCCGAGAGCAGATGCGTGGCGAAGGTGTGGCGCAGCGTGTGCGGGCTCATCCGGTCGGCGAGGCCCGCGCGGATGGCGTGGCGGCGAACGATCTTGTAGAGGCCCTGGCGGGTGAGCGCGCCGCCGCGGAAGTTCACGAACAGGTGCGGCTCGGGCCGGCTGCCCACGAGCCGCGGGCGACCGCGCTCGAGGTAGGCGCGGAGCGCCTCCACCGCCTTGCGGCCGATGGGCACGATCCGCTCCTTCGAGCCCTTGCCGCGGGCTCGGAGCACCTGCTCCTCGAGGTCGATGTCGCGCAGCTCGAGCCCAATCGTCTCGGAGGCGCGCAGCCCGCAGGCGTACATGGTCTCGAGCAGGGCACGGTCGCGCAGGTCGGCGGGCTCCGTGCCCTTCGGCTGTGAGAGCAGCCGGTTCACCTCGTCGCGCGTGAGCACGTGCGGCAGCTTCCGCCCGCGGCGGGGCGCGCTCAGAGCAGCGGTGGGATCGGAGTCGCGCACGCCCTCGCGGCGCAGGTGCCGGTAGAACGAGCGCAGGCAGGCGGCCTTGCGGTGGATCGTGGCCGTGGAGGCGGGCGGCTTGCCATTCCCCTGGGCGAGCCCCGCGAGGAAGTCGGACACGTCGGCGCTCGAGGCGGTGACCGCCGAGGTGCCGCGCTTCTCGAGGAAGCGGCCGAACTGCAGCAGGTCGGAGCGGTACGCCTCGAGGGTGTTGCGCGAGAGGCCGCGCTCGAACTCGAGATAGGCCAGGAAGTCCAGCATCAGGTGCTCGAACGGAAGGGTCTGCGGGGGTCGCGCGGCGATGGCCACGAGACAGCTTTCGTTCGCATCCCCGTCATCCCTTGACGCTGCAACGCATCGGTCAGCGCACCTAGCGGCGGATGTGGATGACCTGGAACGGCGGGCTGTCGGTGACGTTGCCCACCAGGTCCTCCATCGACACTTCCACCACGTAACGGCCCGCGCGCAGCCGGCGGCCGTGGATCGTGCCGTGCCACTTGATCTTCACCACGCCGGCCTTCGCCACCTTCTTCACGAACTCGCCCGCGCGGCGGTTGCTCGCGCGGTTGATCACCACCACGGCCTTGCCCGGCTCATTGGTGATGAAGCTGATCGTGATGCCGGGATGCCTGCACCTGCGGCTCTTGATCAGGCACGGCTTGGACGGCGTGAGCTTGAGGTTCTGAACCACGGGCGCCTGGAAGTCGCCGGGCGCGGCGCCCACGCCCACCGGGCTCGTGGCGGTGTTGAAGTTGCCGGCGGCGTCCGTGAGCACGCCGGGGCCGGTGAGCGAGATGCCGCCCGCCTCACCCGGGCCCCACGGCTGCGACGAGATCAGATAGACCCGCCCGCCGTCCGGCGACACGGCGCCCTGCACGATCGCCCGCGGAACACCCGCCATCTGAAGGCTGAAGTCGCTGAGGTTGAGCGATCCGGCCGCAAGGGGCTCGCTCGGGATCACGATCACCTCGTTCGTGCTGAAGGCGAACGCCGTCCTGAGGCTGGGCGAGGCGATGTCGGCGGGCACGGTGGCGGTCTCGGAGTAGCGCGACGTGCCCGCGCCCGTGCTCGTGGCGCTCACCTTCGTGCCCGGCGTGAGCTCGGGATTCGGCACGAGCGAGAACGAGCCCGACCCGCTCGCGGTGGTGGCACCCAGGAACTTCGTGGCGGTGGTGCCGGCGGGATCGCCCGAGTACACGTCCACCCGCGCGTCGCCCGGCGCGGTGCCGGTGACGGGCAGCGTGCCGTCCGGCTGCCGCGGGCCTATCTTCAGGCCGGTGGGAGCGGCTATGCCCCCGTTCGAGCCGGTGCCGAGCGCGATGGGAGTGGTGACGTTGAAGATCGGGCTCCGCTGGATCTTTACGCCGGTCACGCCGTCGTCGACCTTGATTCCCGTGCCGCCCGGGTTGGTGAAGGTCACGCCCTTCACGAGAGCGTTTCCGGCGGCGAAGTCCACCAGCGGATCGACGCTTCCGGACGGGCCCACCGTCACGTCGCCTTCGGGATCCGAGATGGTCACGCCCGTGGAGCTGACGGTGAGCGTGGACGTGAGCTGGATCGGCCCGAGCCCGGGAGCGAAGTCGATCGTGCCGCCGCCGGCCACGGCGTCGCGCAGCGTGCAGTTGCCCGGCGTGAGGCAGTTGGCGGGGTTGCCCACCAGATCGTCACCGCTGTTGTCCACGGTGGCCGCCCGGGCCACGGCAGGTCCGAGCGCCAGCGCCACCAGCGCAAGCGGCAACGCGAACAGGCGCCTCGTCACTCGCCGCCGCCCATCGCCTTCAGCCACAGCAGGCCGACAAGGGTCTTCGAGTCCTTGCAGTCGCGGATCACGCGGTCGAGCTCGGAGAGCGGAACGGTCTCGATCTCGATCCGCTCGTTCTCGTCGGTCTCGGCGTGCTCGTCGTAGAGGTCCGTGGCCAGATACACGTGAATTTCCTCGTCGGAGAAACCCGGCGATGCCCAGAAAGTTGTGAGGTGCTTCCAGCTCCGCGCGCCCTTCCCGATCTCCTCCGCGAGCTCGCGCTTGGCTGTGGTGAGCGTGTCCTCACCCTCCTCGTCGAGCTTGCCCGCGGGCAGCTCGAGCAGCGCCGGATCGCCCACGGGCTCCCGCGGCTGGCGGACCAGGTAGAGCTGCTCGCCGTCGTGCGCGACCACGCCCACGGCGCCAGGGTGCGCCACCACCTCGCGCTCCACCTCCTCGCCGTCCTCCTGGCGCCAGCGCTCGACGCGCACGCTCGCGATGCGGCCGCTCCACACCTCGTCCACGCCTATCCGCTCAAACGCCATCGATCTCCTTTGCGAGCGCCTCTCCACCTGCCAGGGCAGCCTTGAAGAAGAGCTCGTCCTCCTCCAGCCTGCGCCCCATCGTGGTCATGGGCAAGCCGGAGCCAGCATAGCCCTGGAGGTCGACGGCGAATTCCGCCCGCTCGTGCTGGCCCACCTCCACGGGCACGTCCGCCGGCAGGGGCACCAGCACGGGCATGAGCAGCATCTGGAGCACGGTGATCGTGTGATGGGACATGCCGCGGTGGCGGTCGCGCGGATCCCCCTCAGAGAGGCGCGGCACGATCATCGTGCGGCAGCCGAGGGCCAGCGCGGCGTGCGCCGAGTCGAGTGCGGCCATGCCGCCGTGGCCGAGCCGGGTGGCTGAGCCTAGGATCCCCGGCCCGGGGCCGACGATCGCACCGTCCCACCCGTCCGCCGCGAAGCCCGCCTCTAGCGCGCCCGCCACGGTGATCGCGTCGTACTCGCCGCTGAACGCCGCGCCCGCGGTCACGTGCGCCGCCAGGAAGCCCCGGTCGCGCAGCTCCCGGACGACGTTCGAGAACGGCCCCGGCAGCGCGCCGCCCACGGTCTGCACGTATCCGATCCGCCTGGGCGTGGCCCCGCCGCCCGAAGCGGCCCAAGCCACCCCGGGAAGCTGGCCGTGCACGGCGATCACGGCCACCGGGCCGGTGCGATGCGGCCCGCCCGCGGGCGAGCGCTCCTCGAACGGCCTCACCGCGTGCTGGAGGGATGTGTAGTTCAGCTTCATCACGTGCGCATCGGCCTCGCCGGGGCCGCCCAGGCCGCGCGTGAGGTTCACGTGCACGATGTCGAAGCCGCCGCTGCCGAGCTCGAGGTCGAGCGCCGCGCAGTTCACCACCACATCGTCGCCTGGCTCGACCTCGCCGCTCAGCTCGGTGTACGAGATCGCGGGCCGCAGCTCTCCGTCCACGTCAACGCGCAGCCGCACGACGGCGCCCCGGCTCTCCACGTCGGCAACGGTTCCCCGACGCAGAACCAGGCGGCTCACGCGCTCTGGGCGACGATCCCGAGCGTCACGTCGAGCATCGTCTCGAGCGCCTCCACGGTCACGCTCTCGTCGGGCTGGTGGTTGCGCTCCGTCCCGTTCGCCACGTTGAGGCATGGGATACCTGACGCCACGAAGATGTTCGCGTCGCTGCAGCCGCCGGTGGGCAGGTAGGTGGGCTCGAACCCAAGCGCCTCGAGCGCCGCGGCGGCGGCCACCACGGGCGGCGACGTGCGCGCCATGCGGTAGCCGCGGTTCTGCTCCTCCACCGCGGTCTCAACGTCGCATTCGGCGTCGCTCGCTGCCTCCGTGATCGCGTCCACCATCTGGCTGACCACCGACGCCGCGCGCGAGTCGTCGAGGCTGCGCGCCTCGAGTTCCACGAAGCAGTGCTCGGCGACGACGTTGGGCGCGGTGCCGCCGCTGATCGTGCCTACGTTGGCCGTGGTGTCCGCATCGAGCCTCCCGAAGTCGATCCGCGAGATCGCGCCGGCCGCGGCCGAGATCGCGTTTCGCCCCGCCTCCGGCCGGATGCCGGCGTGAGCGGCATGGCCGCGGAAACGCGCGTCGATCCGGTAGTAGGTCGGCGCCGCCACGATCAGCTCCCCGATCGGCGACGCGTGGTCGAACACGAAGCCGTATTCGGACCGGAGCTGCGAGCGGTCGAGCGCCTTCGCCCCGCGCAGCCCGATCTCCTCGCAGGTGGTGAACACCAGCTCCACGCCCACGGGCGAGCCCTCCCTCACGAGTCGCCTCGCTACGCCGAGGATCGTCGCCACCGCCGCCTTGTTGTCGGCGCCGAGGATCGCCTCGTGGCTGTTGGTGAGGAGACCGTTCTCGCGCGCCACCTCCACGGGGGCCACGAGCGGCACCGTGTCGAGGTGCGCGCAGAGGAGGATTGTCCGGGCGCCGTCCGGCCCGGGGATGCGGGCGATCAGGTTCCCGGAGTCCGAGCCGGTCTCACTCCCGCTCGAGTCCTCCTGCACCTCGAGCCCGAGCCGGCGGAGCTCGTCCGCCATCGCGTCCACCGCCGGCCGCTCCTTGCGCGACGGGCTCTCGATCTCGCACAGGCGGATGAAGTCCGCCACCAGGCGATCCTTCTCCTCGCGGGATGCGCGCGGGACTGCTGCGGTGCTCACCCGCAGAGGTTTATCGCTTTAGCCGCTCGTGCGCAGGCAGCGGTGCGCCCGCCCCCCGTCTGCGCGGGGCGCGGGCGACCGTCGTGGTGGCTGAGTGTCAGGTGCGGGTGGTGGCCTTGCGCCGGCGGAAGAAGCGGCCGGTGCGCCTGCGTGGAGCGGTGGCGGGACGATCCGCCACGGTCTCGTCGGTTCGGTCGACACCGTCGGTGGTGTCCACGCCGTCGCCGGTGCGCGCGGGTGCGGCCACTGGCTCGCGCTCACGCGGGGCGGTGGCGCGCCCGGCCGC
Source organism: Thermoleophilaceae bacterium (assembly GCA_036378175.1). GTDB lineage: Bacteria > Actinomycetota > Thermoleophilia > Solirubrobacterales > Thermoleophilaceae > JAICJR01. Next base: position 57,749 of record DASUWY010000047.1, on the reverse strand, counting down.
ATAGCCGCCGGCGGCGCCGGCCGTGCCCGTGGCGACAGTCCTGCCCACCACCCGCTCGTCCACGATCGGCAGCGCCGCGAGGAAGCCGAGCGCGTACGCGGAGAACAGGGTGATCAGGCCGCCGACCCCGTAGAAGAAGCCGAGCCACTCGAGCATGCGGGTGACCGTGTGCCTCGCGATCGGAGGCCCGACGGTAATCGCGCCGTGGTGCCACAGCATGCTCACGGTCGGTCCGACCGTGAACCAGAGGCCCGCCCCGATTCCGAGCAATGCACCCAGCATCGTGGTGCTGCGCGTCTTCCCGGTCATCAGCAGGAAGCCGCCTACGACCGCCACGGCTCCAGGCAGCACCTCGAGCCAGCCGCGGTCAGCGAACCAGTGCCACGTCTGGTCCGTGTGCATCGCGTAGTTGAAATACGGCCCGACGAAGGGGATGAGCCCACCCCAAACGCCCAGCACGATGATGATGAAGCCCGACAGTGCGCCTTTTGTGCGTGGAATCGTCCTCATACCGGGCGGTGTGCCCGGAGCCGGTCGTGTCAAACCGCTCTTGGCGCCGATCAGCTAAAGCGCAACGCTAATTGCGCGAACCGAGCTGCTCGCTCTCGGCAACGGTCTCCGGCCGGCCATCTCCGGCCGTTGACCTCTCGCGCGACCGCGCGAGCGCCGCACCCACGAATTCCCTGAACAAGGGCTGCGGCCGCAATGGCCTCGACTTGAACTCGGGGTGGAACTGGCTCGCCACGAAGAACGGGTGCTCGGGCAGCTCGACGATCTCCACGAGGCGGTCGTCGGGTGAGGTGCCAGAGCACACGAGGCCGGCCTGCTCCAGGTGCTTGCGGAGGTGGTTGTTCACCTCATAGCGGTGGCGGTGGCGCTCGTAGATCACCGGCTCGCCGTAGATCTCGCGCGCGCGAGTGTCCTCGTGAAGCTTCACCGGGTCCGCGCCGAGGCGCATCGTGCCCCCCATGTCGCGCACCTCCTTCTGCTCGGGAAGGAGGTCGATCACGGGGTAGGGAGTCTCCGGGTCGAACTCGGTGGAGTTGGCGCCATCCATGTTCACCACATGGCGGGCGAATTCGGACACCGCCACCTGCATGCCAAGGCAGATGCCCAGGTACGGCACCTCGTTCTCCCGCGCGAACCGAGCCGCCCTGATCTTGCCCTCCACACCGCGCACCCCGAAGCCACCGGGGATGAGGATGCCGTCGCACTCCTCGAGCTGCCGCTCGGCCTCGGCGCGGTCGAGCCCCTCGGCGTCCACCCAGCGCACGTCGATCTTCGCGCCGTGGTGGATGCCGCCGTGGCCGAGCGCCTCGATCACCGACAGGTACGCGTCCTCGAGCTGGATGTACTTGCCCACGAGCCCGATCCTCACGGTGTCCCGGGCGGCGTCGCCGCGCTTCACGAGCGCCTCCCACTCGGAGAGGTCCGGCGGGGCCGCCTCGATCTTGAAGTGATCGAGAATCTGGTCGTCCACGCCCTCGGCGCGGAAGTAGAGCGGCACCTTGTAGATGGAGTCCACGTCGCGCGCCGAGATCACGGCCTCCACGGGCAGGTTGGCGAACAGCGAGATCTTGTCCCTGATGTCGCGGTCGAGCGCGCCCTCGGAGCGGCACATGATCATGTCCGGCTGGATGCCGATGCGGCGCAGCTCCTGCACCGAGTGCTGCGTGGGCTTGGTCTTCAGCTCGCCGGCGTGGCCGAGGAAAGGGACGAGCGTGAGGTGGATGAACATGCAGCGGCTGCGCCCATGGTCCACCTGGAACTGGCGGAGCGCCTCGAGGAAGGGGAGCGACTCGATGTCGCCCACCGTGCCGCCGATCTCGGTGATCACGATGTCCACGTCCTGCGCTTCCGCGACGAGCCGGATGCGCTGCTTGATCTCGTCAGTGATGTGCGGGATCACCTGCACGGTGCCGCCGAGATAGTCGCCGCGGCGCTCGCGCCGGATCACGGTGTTGTAGATCGCGCCGGTGGTCACGTTCGACCCGCGGGTGGTGTTCACATCCGTGAAGCGCTCGTAGTGGCCGAGGTCGAGGTCGGTCTCCGCGCCGTCCTCGGTGACGAACACCTCGCCGTGCTGGAACGGGCTCATCGTGCCGGGGTCGACGTTGATGTAGGGGTCGAACTTCTGGATCGTGACCCGCAGGCCGCGGGACACGAGCAGCCGGCCGATGGAGGCCGAGGCGATCCCCTTGCCGAGCGCCGACACGACGCCCCCTGTCACGAATATGAAGCGGGTTTCCCGCAGACGATCAGGCATTCACGCTCTCCCGAGTGAGTCTAATTGACGAAGTATCGGAGTCCGCTCGATCAGCTCGGAGAGCGACCGGAATTCCCCGTAAACAGTGGCAACTGCGATTAGCCCGAGGGCTATCTCCTGCCCCAGGGTGGACAGCGCGAGCACCATCCAGATGCCCGCGACGGCGCCAAGCAGGTTCGACCCGGTGTCCCCGAGCATCGCCCGCTCGCGCAGGTCGAACGGCAGCACGAGCAGCACCGGCCCGGCGAAGAGGCCGACCGTCCACAGCGGGTGGACGTTGGAGGCGCCGATGGTGAGCCCCGCGCCGAGGAGGATCAGCGCCTTGATCGAGCGGCCGGGGCGCAGGTCGAGCAGGTTGAAGAAGTTGGTGGCGAGCACGACCAGCGCCACCGCCAGCAGGTACTCGCCGGTGGAGGCGCCGCGGCCCCTCAGCACGAAGAGCGCTGCCCCGAGGGAACCCACCGCCTTGAGCGCCCCGGTCGAGAAGCCGCCGGAGAGCGTGGCGCGCGCATGGCCGCGCCAGCCGCGGGGCAGGCCCTCGCGGGCGCTGCCCACGAGATCGTCGAGCAGCCCGAGAAGAGCGACCGCCAGCACGTACGTCACGGCACGCCCGGTATCCGAGGTGAAGACGTTCGAATCGCCGAGCTCGTCGATCAGCGCCAGCGGCACGAGCGCCACGAGCGCGGCCGCCACGATCCCGACGCCGCTCGGGAACGCGACCTCCGCGCCCCTGTAGTTCTCCCGCACGAACCCCTGCCGCCGGAGGCCCCGCACGGCGGCCGGCACCACTCCGACCGCCACTCCCAGCGAGACCAGGAACGGCAATGACTGCACCAAGTCACCCTAGCGCCCACCCCGGACGCGCCGGCGACGGCTAGCCCGAGCCGATCGGCAGCTTCGGGAGCGGCGTGGCGCCGCCCTTCACGCCGAAGTTGCCCTTCTGGCCGGTGAGCACGAACACGAGGGCGATCTGGCCGCCGGGCAGGTCGACGCTGTCCACGGTCGACATCCCGTGGTCCTTGTACCAGCCCACCTGCGAGGGATCGGTGCCCTGCTCCTCCACCCCCACCGTCTGCACCCCCTCCGACTTCAGCCCGTCGGTCAGGCCGTTCTCGAACGCCTCGCGCATGGCCTTGTCCTGGTCAGCCTCCTGGTCGGGCGGCGGCGAGCGGTAGAAGACCACGAGGCCAGCGCCCCGGAAGTCGCCGCGCATCGCGTCCGGCAGCGAGCGGTGCATCCGGATCGCCACGCCGGTACCGCTCACGAGCGACCGCGCCACCCGCCGCGCGAATCCCTGGAGCGCCGCCGGGTTGTGTCCGCGGACGCCGGCGGCCTGCTCGATGGAGTCGAGCTGAGATGGAACGTCGAAGGTGGAGACCGAGCTCACCGTGCCGCCGGCGGTCTCCACGGTCTGGCGCACCTCCGACTCCACGCTCCCGGGAAGCCCACCCGTCGCCACGATCGCAACCCGCTGGCCGCTCAGCTCGCCCTGCACGAGCATCGGCAGCGCGCTCGAGATGATCTTGTCGCGCTGGCTGAGCTGCGACTGCGCCTGGCTCGCCGCGTTGCGCGCGTTCAGCACGTCGTTGTGCAGGGATGAGCGGATGCCCTTGTCGGCATCGGACACGAGTGAGTTGCCGATCGTCGCGCCGAGCAGGATCCCGATTGCGAGCGCGAGGAAGACGGCCACGAGCGACAACGCGTGGTAGCGGAAATCGAACATCGAGTTACTTCAAGCCGAGCAGGATCTGCAGCTTTAACCAGAGCAGATCGAACAACGGACCCAGGTTGCGCGAGAACGCGATGATCACCACGAGGGCGAGCAGCGCGGCGCAGATGAGGATCACGAGCGGGCCGCGCCCGGCCGACGGCCGGTACAGCCGGCTCACGCCCTTGGCGTCCACCAGGATCTCGCCGATCCGCAGGCGCGTGAGGAAGGTCGAGGACATCCCGGCCCGGTTCTTCTCGAGGAACTCCACGAGGTTGAAGTGCGATCCCACCGCCACGATCAACTCCGCGCCCTTCTCCGCGGCCACGAGCATCGCCACGTCCTCGCTGGTGGCGGGCGCCGGAACGAGCTTGTAGCTCAGGCCGAGCGCGTCGAGCCGCTCGCGCCCGGGCGCGCGCCCGTCCGGATAGGCATGAACCACCAGCTCGGCGCCGCACTTCAGGGCGGCGTCGGTGGCGGAGTCCATGTCCCCCACGATCATGTCGGGCTTGAAGCCCGCCTCCAGGATGGCGTCCGCCCCGCCGTCCACCGCCACGAGCACCGGCCGGACGTCCCGGACGTACGGGCGCAGGATGCGCAGGTCCTTCTGATGATCGACCCCGCGAACCACCACGAGCGCGGGTCGGTCGCGGAACTTCGTGTCGAAGTCCGGTAGCTCCAGCCGCCCGGCGAGCAGATCGCGCTCCTCGCGGATGTGGTCCATGGTGTTCGCGGCGAACGACTCGATCGCCTCACCAATTCGCCTGCGCGCGTCCTCGTGGGCACGCCTGACCGTCTCGAGGTCCTGCACCGAGCCCTCTGCCAGCACCTGTCCGCCGGACATCACGCGCCCGCCGGACACGCGGATCTCGTCCCCGTCCCCCAGCTCCTCGAACAGCGGGGCGCCCGGAGCGTCCACGAGATGCACGCCGGCCTCCGCGAGGATCAGCGGCCCGCTGTTGGGATAGCTGCCGGACGACGAACGCGCGACGTTGATCACACAGCGAACGCCGCAGGCCACGAGGTCGTCCGCCGACACCCGGTCGATGTCCTCGTGGTCGACGATCGCGATGTCGCCCGCCTCGAGCCGCTTCACCAGCCGCTTTGTGCGCTTCCCGAGCTTCGCCGGACCCGAGTATTCGGGCACGCGGCCGTTGCGCCCGTTCGCGGACGCGCGCGGGGCGCCGGTACGCGGTGCGCGTCGTGTGAGGCGTGGGGCGGCCATTTGTGCGACTGGCCCGATTCGGCCGCGTGCCAGTCTACGCGGCTTCAGCGGTATCGACTGCCGCACTACCCACTGTCACGCAGCCGCAAGCAACTCTTTCGCGTGCCGCCGCGCGCCGCTGTCGGCGCTATCCGCGCCCAGCATCCGGCAGAGCTCCTCCACCACCGCGTCACCGGCGAGCTGCGCAACCTGGGCGCGCGCCAGCTCACCCGACTGCTCCTTCTCGATCGCGAAGTGCCGCTCCGCGAGTGACGCGATCTGCGGCAGGTGGGTGATGCACAGCACCTGCCCGCCGCGCGCGAGGTCGCGCAGCTTGTCTCCAACCACGCGCGCGGTCTGGCCGCCGATGCCGGCGTCAACCTCGTCGAACACGAGCGTTCGCCCGCTGCCTCCACCGCTCGCGACCGTCATCAACGCGAGCATCACGCGCGAGCTCTCGCCGCCGGACGCCGTGTCGCGCAGCGGTTGCGGCGCCACCCCCGCGTTCGGCGAGATCATGAACTCCACGCGCTCGTCGCCGGCGCGGGTGCGCGAGTCCCGCGCCTCGATCCGCACCTCGAAGGTCGCGCCCTCCATCGCGAGGTCCGCCAGCTCCTTCAGCACCGCCTTGGCGAGCTTCGGCGCGGCCTTGCGGCGCGCGGCACCCAGCGCAGCGGCCCGCCGATCGGCTTCCGCCCACGCGTCCGACAGCTCGGCCTGCACCGACTCGAGCGCGGCGCCCGTGTCCTCGAGAAGCGCGAGCTCGGCACGGCAGCGCTCCGCATGCTCGAGCACGGCGCCGACGCTCCCGCCGTGCTTTCGCTCGAGCCGGTCATAGAGCGCAAGACGTTCTTCGACATGCTGGAGCCGCTCGGGATCGCCCTCGAGGCCGGCCTCGTAGCGCCGCAGCTCGGCGCCCAGATCCTCGGCCTCGATTCTGAGCTCGCGCAGCCGGGCCGCAAGCGCGTCCAGCTCCGGATCGGCTCCGGCGACCGCATCGGCAAGCCGCTCCGCGTCCGCGAGCAGGAGCGCAACCCCGGGGTCGCCTCCCTCGGGGGCGATCGCCTCGGCGCCGCCGCCCGCCGCGGCGCGAAGGCCATCGAGCGCTCGCAGGCGCCCACGCTCAGCGAGCAGCTCCGCCTTCTCGGCCTCATCGGGCGCAAGGCTCTCAATCTCCGCCAGCTCGTAGGCGAGCAGGTCACGCTCGCGCTCGCTGGCGCCCGCCCGCGAGCGCAGCTCCTCGAGCCGCCGCTCGAGCGCGAGAACGCGCGCGTGCGCGGCGGCGAACTCCTCGCGCGCCGCCAGGTGCTGCGGGCCGCAGAAAGCGTCGAGCGTGTGGAGCTGCGCGGATGAGACGACGAGCCGCCGGTGCTCGTGCTGCCCGTAAAAGGCGACGAGCCGGCCGCCGAGCTCCGCGAGATCGGCCGCCGTGGCGGAGCGGCCCTGGATGTACGCGCGCGAGCGCCCCTCGGCACTGACCCGCCGCGCGAGCACGATCTCCGGCTCGTCCTCCGGCAGCCGCTCGAGAAGCTCCTCAAGGGCCGGATCCTCGAGCAGCCCCGGCGGGGGTGCGAAAACGCCCTCCACATATGCCTCCGAGGCGCCCGGCCTCACGATGCCAGGGCGCGGCTTGCCGCCCAAAAGGAGGTCGAGAGCGTGCGCGAGCATCGTCTTCCCGGCGCCCGTCTCGCCCGTGACCGCATTCAGGCCGTCGCCCAGACGCAGCTCCGCGCGGTCGATCAGCAGCAGGTTCTCCACTCGCAGTTCAAGCAGCACGACTCCTGTGTACCAGCCGCGCCCGACGGATCCGCGTCGAACACGCGTTCCCGTTACGGAACTGTCACGGGAGTCGCAGAGGTCTTACGACCAAGGCGAGTAGCGAGGCCGACCCCGCTTGTGCGCGAGGGTCACGAGCTTCAGCAGCAGTGATCGCCTGAACTGGGGCAACGGCGTGCTGATCGAAGCAGAACGGCGTCTGACGCCCGTCCCGTAGGGCGGCGGTGGCGCTCAGGCGGCGCGCCGCCGGCCCCAGCTGAAGTAGACGACCGCGCCGAGTGCGTTCAGGCACACGAGCCGCCAGATCCACTTCTCCCCACGTATCTCGGACGCGGGCCGCTGCTGGATGTCGCGCTGCGCAGCCGCGATGAGCGGGAGCGCGACGGCGAGCACACCGATCACCGTGGCGCGCTGCCGCGGCGACATGTCCTTCCATTGCGTCTTCTTGACCATGGGCGCGACTACAGCGTACGCCGGAGGTCCTACGAGGCCAACCGCCCGAACTTCTCCCGCAACCGGTGGTAGAAGTTCGACCCGGGCCGCTGGGCGAGCAGCACCTTGTCGGGCTCGAAGCGGATGTCCATCTCCGCCTGCGGCTCGAGCGCGCACACGATCCGGCCGTCGGTGGTCACGTCCACCGGCTCGCTCTCCGACCCGTTCTGCACGGTGAGCACCGCGTCCGTCGCCACCACGAGCGCCCGTGCGGTGAGCGTGTGCGGAGCGATGAACGACACCACGTAGCCCTGCACGCCCCACGCGAGCACCGGGCCGCCGTTGGCGAGGTTGTAGCCCGTGGATCCCACGGGGGTGGACACCACGAGCCCGTCGCATCGCACGCTCCCGAGCTGGTCGGGCCCGACGCTGTAGGCGAGCTCCGCCACGCGGTTGTTCGCCCGCCGGTGGAATGAGATGTCGTTCACGCCGAGGTAGCGCTCGCCGCCCGTCTCGATGGCGAGCGCGGGCATGTTGATCAGGTCGTAGTCGCCCTCGAGGACCCGCCGGATGCCCTCCTCGAGCTCGTCGCGCTCGACGGTGGCCAGGAACCCGATCGCGCCGAAGTTGAAGGAGAAGACGGGCACTCCCCGGCCGGCGAACGTGCGCATCGCCCGGAGCATCGTGCCGTCGCCACCCAGTACGACGGCGACCTCCGTCCCATCCTCCTGGTCCGCGTCGAGCGTGAGCCCGTCGCGCGGCTCGAGCCCGTGCTTTTGAACCTCCTCAGCGTCCACACGCACGCGAACGCCGGCGGCGATCAGCTCGTCGATCACGGTATGGACGCCCGCGGTGGTCTCCTCCGCCGCCTGATGCGTGAGCAGCGTGACGACGCTCGGCCGCTTCACGCCTCCACCTCCCGAGCCGCGGCCTCGATGTCCTGGACATCATCGTCGCGCCCGGCCTCTGCCGCCCAGACGAAGCTCTCGCGGTTGCCCGCGGGCCCCGGCAACCCGGACGACGCAAAGCCGAGTACCGCGTGGCCCAGTGCCCGAACGGCCTCGCCCACCGACACGAGGGCCGCTCGCCTGTCGTCCGCGGAGCGCACCACGCCGCCCTTTCCCACCCGCTCGCGGCCCACCTCGAACTGCGGCTTGACGAGCGCGAGGCAGTCGAAGCGGCCCGCCACGCAAGCCAGCACGGCCGGCAGCACCTTCGTCAGTGAGATGAAGGACACGTCCACGACGATCAGATCCGGCGCATACGGGAGATCGGACGGCTCGAGTGCCCGTGCGTTCACCCGCTCGATCACGGTCACGCGCGAGTGGTTTCTCATGGTCCAGTGCAGCTCTCCGTAGGCCACGTCAAGCGCCACCACATGCTCAGCGCCGCGCTGAAGCAGGCAATCCGTGAAGCCCCCGGTGGAGGCGCCGACGTCGAGGCAGCAGCGTCCGTCGGGGTCGAGCCCGAACGCGTCCAGCGCGTTCGCGAGCTTCACACCGCCGCGTGACACGTAGCCGGGGAGCTCGTCGACCGCGATTTCAGCGTCGCCCTGCACGAGCTGCCCGGGCTTCTGGGCGCGCTCGCCACCGGAGCCGAGCCTCACCTCGCCCGCCATCACCGCGGCCGCGGCGCGCGAGCGAGACTCGAACAGCCCCCGCTCAACGAGCAGCGCATCTAGGCGCGTCTTCGCCACCGGCGGAGCGTATACGTGAACAGGCTCACATAACTCCGCCCGGCCCCGGGGTAGCTTCGAGTCGTGCGGCGCACCAAGCCACTCACGATCGAGCTACACGGAGCCCTGGAGCTCGCCCTCGCCGCGGCGCTCATCCTCGCTCCGTACGCGCTCGGGCTCGCCCCGGCGGCGATCATGGTGGGAATCGGCGTTGGCGCCGTGCTTGCCGGCCTCGCGATCTCAGGCTCCGACCCCGCGAGCCGAGGCGGGCTCCCGCTGTCGGCGCACGTGACCTACGACTGGGCGCTCGGCACCGCCCTCCTCTGCGCCGGAATCGTGCTCGGACTTGCGGTCGGACCTGGCGCATTCATCTTCTTCCTCGCAGCCGGCCTAATCGAGTTCACGCTTGCCGGCGCCACGAGCTACCGCCCCACCAGGGCATAGATCTTCTCTCACACGATCAATCACACATACGCATCACTCCTCCCTCTAGCGGCCCGTCTTCCCCGGCGGGCCGCTTCCCTTTTCAGGAGGTGAGGCGAAGCAGGAGCACGCCCGCGGCCACGGCGGCCAGGGCGGCGGCCGCCCAGACACGGGCGAGCCCGCGGGCGCCGTGGCAGTGGGACATGTCGAGCGAGACGAGCGTTGCCACCGACCCATGAGGAGTGGCCAGCGCGCCCGCCGACAGGCCGAGCAGCGCAGCGTACGAGCCCGGGCCCGCGCTGAGCAGCCCGGCCACGGCCGCGCTCGCGGGCAGGTTGTTGGCAAGCGCGGCGCCAAATGTGACCGCGGCAGCCACCATTGCGAGCCCGGCGAGCGTGGGCGAAGCGATGCCGAGCCTGCCGAGGTGAAGCGCTGCCCGGAGCGCATCGACCACCACGAGCAGCGACCCGATCTGGACGCCGAGCCGAACAGGAAGCGCGATTAGCGGCCGGCGCCTTGCGGCGGCAAGGGCCAGGGCCGCCACGACGCTCACCGGAAGCCAGGGCGAGACTCCCACCAGCGGCGAAAGCCAGTCCGCGGCGATGGCCGCCGCAAGCGCCGCGATGGTCACTGCGGCTCCGGCGCCACCTCCCGGCAAGCTGCCGCCGGCCGCCCTGTAGCCGCGGGCGAGGCTCCGCCGCTCCACGAGCCACAGCACGGCCGCGCACGCCACGGTGGCGGCGAGTGACGGCAGGAGCATCCGGGCGGTGAACCCGCCCGGCGAGAGGCCGAGCCGCTCCATCACCACGAGGTTGGTGGGATTGCCGGCCGGCAAAGCTGCCGAGAAGCTGTTGGCCACCCCCACGGTGGCGAGCAGCAGCGGGCGCAGCGGAGCACCGTGGCGCCGGGCGAGCGCGACGACCACCGGCACCATCACCACCACCGCGCCGTCCAGAGAAAGCGCTGCGGTGAGAAGCGCGCACATCACGCACACGAGCGCGAACAGCACTCCGCTTCTGCCACGCCCGGCATGGGCGAGCCAGGCCGCCAGGCTCCCCGCCAGACCGGACTCGTCCGCGAGCAGCGCGAGGGCCATCACCGCGGCGATGAACGCCACAGGCGGGCCGGCGGCCGCCAGGGCGGCGGGCGCCGCACCGGCAGTAACGAGCGTGAGCGCGGCACAGGCGGCCGCGCCGGCGGCGCCCAGCCAGCTCCTCGGGCGCGCCGCGACGAACGCGATCGCCACTGCTGCAAGAATGATGCGGAAGATAAGCACAGTTAATCGTTAAGGCTACTTATCTATGCCCCCGAAGCCGCGATCGCACACGCGCGAGGCCGGCGCCGCCCTGGCCGCCGCCGCGCCGCTGGCCACACGCTGGGTCGAGCGCGTGCTGGCGGCGCACGAGCCACCGCTCACGGTGGCGCAGTACCTCGCCCTGAGAACGATCGCCGCAGCTCCCCGTTCGGCGTCGGAGCTGGCGCGGGGCACTGGCGTATCGGGCCCGGCGGTGTCTCAGCTCGTGTCGGCGCTGGTGGACGCCGGGCTGGTGGAACGCCGCAGCAGCGATGAGGACCGCCGCAGAAGCGCCCTCGCCCTCACGCCCGCCGGTAACCGCACGCTGCGCTCGGCCACCGCGCTCGTGGCCGATCGGCTCGCGAACCTGCTGTCAGACCTGCCGAAGCCGGAGGCCGACGCGCTCACGCGCCTGCTCGAGCGCGTTGAGGCAGCGCTATTGGGCCAACCGCCGCCACGGCGCCCGCACCCGCCTCCGCCCCCTCGCTAGGCAGACTGAAGCGCGCGCGGATCGAGCACGGCCTCGGCCACACGCTCGGCGATGGAGGTCGGCGTGAGTCCGACCTCCTCGTGCAGCAACGCGGGCTTGCCGTGGGTGACGTAGCGATCCGGCAGCCCGATGCGCAGCAGGTGCGTGTCCGCCGCCAGGCCGCGGTCGAGCATCGCCTCGCCCACGCCCGAGCCGAACCCGCCCATCAGCACACCGTCCTCGATCGTGGCTATGAGGTCGTGCTCGGCGGCCAGCGACTCGATCAGCTCGACGTCGAGCGGCTTCGCGAAGCGAGCGTCGGCCACGGTCACCTCGAGGCCGTGCGCCTGGAGCTCCCGTGCCGCGCCCATCGCGAGCGGCACTCCGAATCCGTAGCCGAGGAGCGCAACGCGCTCGCCCTCGCGCAGCACCTCGCCGCGACCGATCTCGATCCGCTCCGGCCTCGCCGGCAGCCGCACGCCCTCTGCCTCGCCGCGCGGGTAGCGCAGAGCGATCGGCCCGCTGTCGTAGAGCGTGGCGGTGCGCAGCATGTTCACCAGCATCGCCTCGTCGCGCGGCGCCATCAGCACGATGTTCGGGAGCGGCCGCAGGTACGCGATGTCGAACGCGCCGTGGTGGGTCGGGCCGTCGTCGCCCACGAGGCCGGCGCGATCCATGGCGAACACGACATTGAGGCTCTGCAGGCAGACGTCGTGGACGATCTGGTCAAACGCGCGCTGCAGGAAGGTCGAGTAGATGGCCGCCACCGGCTTCATCCCCTGCAGCGCCATGCCCGCGGCGAACAGCACGGCGTGCTGCTCGGCGATACCCACGTCGTAGTAGCGCTCGGGCATCTCCTTCTGGAGGATGTTGAGCCCGGTGCCCGAGTTCATCGCGGCAGTGATGCCGCAGACGCGCTCGTCGCGCTTGCACTCCTCCACGAGCGCGTTGCCGAACACGGTGGTGTACTGCGGCGGAGCGGGCTTCGCGAAGCGCGCGGCGCCGTTCTTCTTCGGCGCGGGCGCGGGAGCGCCGTTCACGATCGAGGCCGGCTTGGCCGCGTGCCACTTCTCCATGCCCTCGAGTCCGCCGTCCTCCGCGGGCGCGAAGCCCTTCCCCTTCACGGTCTTGATGTGGACCACCACGGGCCGGTCCGCCTTCAGCGCCTCCCCGATCGCGTTGCGCAGCGCGTGCACGTCATGGCCGTCCACCACGCCCACGTAGGCGAGGTCGAGCTCCTCGAACAAGAGGCCCGGCGCCCAGAACGCCTTGATCGACTCCTTGATCTGCGGGCCGAGCCGCTCGATGCGGTCGCCGATGCCGGCCGGAAGCTTGGTGAGCCCGGTCTCCACGCCCTCGCGCGCACGATGAAGCTTGGGATTGAGCCGCACGCGGTTGAAGTAGCGCGAGAGCGCGCCCACGTTCGGCGCGATCGACATGCCGTTGTCGTTGAGGATGATCACGATCGGCACGTCCAGGCCGCCGGCGTTGTGGAGGGCCTCGAACGCGACGCCGCCCGTGAGCGCGCCGTCGCCGATCACGGCCACCACCTTGCCGTCCTCGCCGACCCCGTGGCGCATCGCTTCCTTCAGGCCGACCGCGTAGGACACCGAGGTGGAGGCGTGGCCCGCGCCGATGATGTCGTGCTCCGACTCGAAGATCGAGCAGAAGGGCGCGAGGCCGCCGTACTGACGGATGGTCTGAAGCTGGTCGCGGCGGCCGGTGAGCACCTTGTGCGGGTACGCCTGGTGGCCGACGTCCCAGATGATCTTGTCCTTCGGCGAGTTGAGCAGGCTGTGGAGCGCCACGGCCAGCTCGCATACGCCCAGGTTGGCGCCGAAGTGACCGCCGATCTCGCCGATCGTGTCGATCACGTGCTCGCGCACCTCCTGCGCAAGCTGCTGGAGCTGCTCGTCGTCCAGCTCGTGGAGATCCTGGGGCTTGTTGACGTTTTCGAGAAGGCTCATGTGTCTCTGGTGAGGATGTAGTCGGTGATCTGTTCGAGCGTGGCCGTCTGCCCGCCCGCATCCGCGAGCGCGGCGCGCGCGTTTCGATGTGACTCCCGGGCCAGCTCCCTCGCGCGATCCAGTCCGAACACGCTTACGTATGTGCGCTTGCCATGCCGCTCGTCAGAGCCCTGGGGCTTGCCGAGCGCGGCCTCGTCACCGGTCACATCGAGTATGTCGTCGACGATTTGGAAGAGCACCCCCAACTCCGCCGCGAAGCGGCGCAGTCCCATTGTCGCAGCTTCTCCGGCCCCAAACAAAAGGAGTGGGCACTCGATTGCGGCCGCGATGAGGCGCCCGGTTTTCAGCTCGTGCAGGTGGCGAAGGCCTGCCTGGTCGTGCGGCGCCGTCTCCTTCACGTCTACGTATTGCCCGCCCACCATCCCGCTAACCGAGATTGCGGCCACAAGATGGCGCAGCGCCCTCAGCACCCGCTCGGGCTGGCCGTCCTGCTCGTCGAGCACCAGCTTGATCGCCTCGGCGAAGAGGCCGTCGCCCGCCAGGATGGCCACGTCCTCGCCGTAGACCACGTGGCAGGTGGGCTTGCCGCGGCGAAGGTCGTCGTCGTCCATCGCCGGGAGGTCGTCATGGATCAGGGAGTAAGTGTGGATCAGCTCGATCGCGCCGGCGAACGCCATCACGTCGTCCTGGCTTCTGCCCAGCGCCTCCGCGGTGGCGAGCGCGAGCACCGGCCGGATCCGCTTGCCGCCGGCCAGCAGCGAGTAGCGCATCGCCTCCTCCAGACCGGCTGTGGTGCTCTCCTCAGAGAATTTCAGCTGCTGGAGATAGGCATCCACCTCCCGCTGCAGAGCCACCGGGTACTCGGCCTGGCGCGCCGGCGCGCTCACAGCAGCTTCTCCTGGCCCGGCGGCTCGCCGGCGGTGGCGGCGCGAGCCTGCACGTCGAGTTCCGAGCCGAGCTGCTGCGCGAGCTCGGCGCAGCGCTCCACCGCCTGGGCCGCGGCATCGGAGTCGAGCTCCCCGGAGCGAAGGCGCGCGGCGGTCTGCTCCAGCTCGTCGATGAGCGCGTCCAGGCGGCTCATAGCGGGGACGCGCTCCCCTGCTCGCGCTGTACCGCGCCCAGGATGCCGTTGATGAAGCCGGGCGCGTCTGCGCCGCACAGCTCCTTGGCTGCCTCTATGGCTTCGTCGATCGCTACCTCAGCGGGCACGTCTTCCCTCCTCAGTAGCTCGTACAGCGCAACCCGCAGGATGTTTCGCTCGAGCGGCGCGATTCTGTCGAGCGTCCAGCCTACGGCGTGGCGCTCGATCAGCGCGTCGAGCTCCGGTTGGCCGGCCGCCGTGCCCTCGGCGAGCTCGCGCGTGAACGCCTTCGTTTCCCTGCTGAGCAGCGTCTCGAGGGGGCGGCCGGTGACGTCGCGCTGGTAGAGGGCCACCACGGCGGCCCGGCGCTGCTCGCTGCGCGTCAAGCCGATCAGGCCCTTGAGACGTATTCGCCCGAGCGCGTGTCCACCCGCACGCGATCGCCCACGTTGACGAACAGCGGCACGCGGACCGTCACGCCGGACTCGAGTTGCGCCGGCTTGTCGCCGCCACCGCTTGCGGTGTCGCCTCGCACGCCCGGCTCGGTCTCGGTCACCGCGAGCTCGACAGCGCTTGGAACCTGGAAATCGGCCGGCTCCTCGTCCACGTAGAGCACGTCCACGCTCTCGTTGGGGATGATCCACTTGAGCGCCTCGCTCACCGTCGCCTCGGGCACGGTGATCTGCTCGTAGCTCTCCAGGTCCATCAGGTGCGCGTCCGTGCCGTCGGCATAGAGGAACTGCATCTTGCGCGTCTCGGTGCGGATCGGGCGGAACTTCTCGCCCGCGCGGAAGGTCTTGTCGATCACGGCTCCGTCGGCGCTCCGCTTGAGCTTGGTGCGCACGAACGCGCCGCCCTTGCCGGGCTTGACGTGCTGGAACTCGACGATCTTGTAGACGACCCCATCGACCTCGATGTGGGTGCCGTTCTTGAACTGGTTGGTGCTGATCACGGTTGGGAAGGGTAGCTGCCGCTGAGACGCGGGCCTGGTGCCCACCAGGCCTGCCGCATGGGATCATCGCGCCGCGTGGAGGCCTTGATAGTCACCTGGCAGGCGGGTGGTGGAACACAGGTCGCCCTCGGGCTCGGGCGGTCGCTCGCGCAGCGAGGGCATCGCGTGCGTGTGCTGGCACCCGCGGCGGATGCCGAGCGTGTTGCGGCAGCCGGGTGCATGCACTGCCCGTTTCCGCCTGAGCTCGAACTCGAGCCGGGGCAACGCGTCGAGGAGCAGCGGGCGGTGCTCGAGCGGATCTTCCACGGCCCCGAGCTGGCCGACGCCGTGCGGAGGGAGGTCGTGCGAGCCCGAGCCGACGTGATCGTCGTCGATTACCTCTTGCGCTCGGCGGCCGCGGTGGCTGAGCTCCTCCCGGCGCCGCACGTGCTGCTGATCCACACCATCTTCGGCTTCCATGGCGGCGCCGCCGACGACAGGGCCGCGCGGAGGCGCTGGTTCGAGCCCGTGAACGCCGCGCGCCGCTCCCTCGGCGTCGAAGGGCTCCCGGTT
Source organism: Thermoleophilaceae bacterium (assembly GCA_036378175.1). Taxonomy (GTDB): domain Bacteria; phylum Actinomycetota; class Thermoleophilia; order Solirubrobacterales; family Thermoleophilaceae; genus JAICJR01. The sequence goes on along the minus strand of DASUWY010000047.1, from coordinate 41,950 downwards.
GGTTCCGATTCGGTGACGGTCGAGCTCACGCGCCGCGCGGCGGGGGCGATCGTGGCTCTGCCGCGCGAGTTCGACGACTGGGACGACCCGCCGGCGAACGTGGTCCACGCCGGGCCGATCATCGAGCGCCCGGGCCGGATGACGCGCTGGAGCCCGCCGTGGGGTTCAGCCGACGCGCGGCCCCTAGTGGTGGTCAGTCTGGGCACTCAGTACATGCATCAGACCGACGTGCTGCGCCGAATCGCGGATGCGCTGCGCGCGGCGCCTGTGCGCGGGCTGGTGCTCACCGGAGAGATCGACCCCGCCGAGATCCCGGGCGGCGCGAATCTCGCGATCGAGTCGTACGTCCCTCACGAAACCGTCCTGTCCGACGCATCGGTGGTCGTCACTCATGCAGGAACCGGCACCCTGCTCGCCGCGTTCGCCGCGGGCCTGCCGGTGCTCTGCGTGCCACTCGGGCGGGATCAGCCGCAGAACGCGCGGAGGGTCGCCGAGCTCGGGCTCGGCTTCGCGATCGACCCAGGCGCGGAGGTCGCGGACATCGCAGCCGCCCTCGCGGAGGTGCTCGATGCGCCGGCCTACCGGCAGCACGCGACCTCGATGAGCTCGGTGATCCGAGGCTACGAGGGCGGCGCCCCCGCTGTTCGGATGCTTGAACAGCTGGCCGCCCGCGCGACGCCGAACTGAGATAGCGTCGCGCCCGTGTTCGAGGTCGAGACACGCACGATCCCCGGGCGCCCCGCGGCCATCGGCAGCGCCGGCCCCTACACGCTTGTGGTGGACCGGCCGACGGACGGTGGCGGCGACGGGATCGGCTTCAACGGCGGCCAGCTGCTGTATCTGGCGGTGGCGGGCTGCGTGTCGAACGACATCTACCGCGAGGCTCCCGGCATGGGGGTGCACGTGGAGAGCGTGCGCGTGCGCGTGACGGGCGACTTCGGCGGCGATCCTCCCGTGTCGGGACCAATCGAATACGAGGTCGAGATCACCGGCGACGACCCGGAGCGTCTGCGCGAGCTGGTTGATCACGTGGACCGCATCGCTGAGATCCCGAACTCGCTCCGAGGCGCCACCGAGGTGCGGCTCGGCGAGGTGCGCGTCAGCGAACGCTGACCCGGGCGAGCAGCGTGCTCAGCGCCGCCACCCCCAAAGCCACCGAGGCCGCGGCGATCCCGAACACCGCGCGCGGCCCCAGCGCGTCGGAGAGCGCGCCCGCCACCAGCAGAGGCAGCGCAAGCGACAGCTGCACCACCGCTATGTGCGCGGCGTACACGCGCCCGCGGATGTCGTCGGAGACCCTGCGCTGGAGGATGAGGTCCTCCCCCACCTGCACGATGCTCATGGTCGCGCCGGCGATGACGAACCCGGCCAGCGCAAGCGCGAGCCAGGGCGCGATGGCCACGAGCCCGAACGCAAAGCACAGCCCCACCGCGGCTCCGAGGATCACTCGAGGCTCGTCCCGCCGCCCGAGGGTGCGCGGGTAGAGCTGCGCTCCGGCCAGGCCACCCACGCTCCAGATCGCCACCATAGCCCCGTAGCCGAACGTTCCCGCACCGAGCACATGGGCAAGCGGCACCTCCGCGGGCAACACCAGCCCGTTGCCCACATCCACGAGCGCGAAGCCGAGAGTGAGCGCGCGCAACGTGGGGTGAGAGAAGAGCAGGCGAAACCCCTCCGTCACGCTGAAGCGCGGTGCTCCCGCCTCCGTTTCAGCAGCCCTGAAGCTCCCGCGGAGGGTCGAGATCAGCAGTGCAGAGATGAGGAAGGTGCACGCGTTCGCGATGAACGCGGCGGATCCGCTGATGGCAGCCACGAGTCCTGCACCGATCAGCGGCCCGACGAGCCGGCCCGCGGTCATGGCCATCGTCAGCCGCGAGTTCGCCCAGGTCAGGTCATCGTCGGTGGCCAGGGCGGGAACCAGGGAGCCCGCGGTGGGCAGGAACGGCGCCGCCGCCACCGCCCCCGCGAACGCCAGCGCGAGCAGGGCCGCGGGAGCGTGCACGGCGGCCATGCCGACGAAGCAGGCCGCGCCGAGCAGATCGGATGCGATGAGCACGAGCCGGCGGTCGAAACGGTCGCCGATCAGACCGGTCACCGGGCTGAACACAGCGGGAACCGCGAACGCGATCAGCAGCGCCGCGCCCACCCAGGTGGCCGAGCCGGTGCGCGCATACAGCACCACCGCGAGCGCCACGCCCGACGACACGCTTCCGGCGATGGACACGAGCCGCGCTGCGGCCAGGCGGTGAACTGCTGCTCGAGAGGGAGTGGGTACTGCGGCGATCACGGAGCGAACGTCCTCGAAGGTCGAGGTGGGCGGAACGGATTGACGTCTGCGCTCTACTCCATGAGGCTTCAAGGGTAACCCCACCCACGATCGGAGGACAAGTGGAAGAAGCCAAGGCGCGCGAGTACGCCGAGCGTCACGCCAAGTCGGTCGAGCGCGGCGACATGGCGGCGGTTGCGAGCGATCTCATCGAGGACCTGCATCCGCAGCTGCCGGTGATCGGCCAGATCCTTCCCAATCCGTGCACCAAGGCTGAGGTGCTGAGCGTCGAGCCCGCGGACGACCACGCGATCGTCCACATCCGGTACACCGGCGAGGACAAGACGGTGACGGTCCGCTCCCGCTGGGAGGAGCGAGGCGGCACGCCGATGATCGTGGACGCGGGGCCGGTGGAATGAGCGACCAGCCGGGCGCGCCTCCGAAGATCGTCCCGCCCTTCACCGAGGAGACGGCGCGCGCGAAGGTGCAGGCCGCCGAGGACGCCTGGAACACGCGCGACCCGGAGCGCGTGTCTCTCGCCTACACGGAGGACTCGCAGTGGCGCAACCGCGACGAGTTCTTCAGCGGGCGGGAGGCGATCGTGGAGTTCCTCAGGCGCAAATGGGCGCGCGAGCTCGACTACCGGCTGCGCAAGGAGCTCTGGTGCTTCCACCACAACCGCATCTCCGTGAGGTTCGAGTACGAGAGCCACGATCCGGACGGCCAGTGGTGGCGAAGCCACGGCAACGAACACTGGGAGTTCGACGAGGAGACCGGGCTGATGCGCCGCCGGGATGCGAGCATCAACGACTACAAGATCGACGAGTCGGAGCGGCGGATCAAGTAGCCGGCAGGAGCCAGTCCTCGACCTGGGAGACGAACATCTCCGGGTCCACGTCCATGGCTGCATGCCCATGGCCGGGCAGCTCCACCAGCTCGGCCCCGGGCACCGCAGCCTGCGCGGCGTGGGCGGCACGCGTGAGCGCCGGCGTCGTGGCCGTGCCGAGCAGGATGCGCACCGGCACGGCGATCGCGTCGAGGCGCGCCGGGTCCGCCACGTAGCCGTTGGCGGCGCGGAGCTCGCGCGCGAGGGTGTGCGCCGCAGCAAGCCGGTGCTGCCACATCGGCGTGGCGCGCAGGGCTTCGATCGCAGCGTCGTCGAACTCGAGTACGCGGCTGTAGAAGAGTGTGATGATCGCGTCGCGGTCCGAGCCCGCGGCCTCGATTTCGGCGACCGCGCCGTGGGGGTTCAGCGGTGCGGCGGCGGTGCTGAGCGCCGGCTCGTACACGAGCATCCGGGCGATGCCGGGGCAGCAGGTGGCTGCCTCGAGCGAGGCGGCGCCGCCGTACGAGTGCGAGAGCACCAGCACCGGCTCTCCAATCGCCTCCACGAGCGCCCGGATGTCCTCCGCCTCCCTCGCGAACTCGTAGCCATCGGTGTTCTCCTCGCTGCTCAGCCCGCGGCCGCGGCGGTCCATCAGGTACAGCCGGAACCGCCGAGCCAGCGGCTCGCGCACGGAGTCCCAGCGATGGCGATCGGCGGTGCTGCCGTGGATGGCCAGCAGATGCGGGCCCTCCCCCAGCACCTCGCAGCCCACGAGTGTGCCGTCCGCCGATCGCGTATGAAGAGTGTCCACCGGTTGACATGCTCGCCGATCCGGCGGGAGTATGGGGTGCGCCCGAACGGAGGATTCGCATGACCGAAGCAACCACGACGGAACGCGTCGACCCGGCGTTTCTCGCGGACTTCTCGCACCGCTGGCTCGATGCATGGAACAAACGCGACGGCGACGCTCTCGCCCAGCTCGTGACCGAGGACGTCGAGTTCTTCGACCCGGCGATCGGCACGGTGCGCGGCCGAGCGCCCGTGGCCGAGTGGGTGCGTCAATGCGCCCGTGCGTTCCCGGACTTCACGTTCGAGGAGCCCGAGCCCGGTTACGTGTCCAGCGACCGTGCGAAGGCGATCGCGCCGTGGCTCATGCGGGGCACCAACACCGGGCCGATCGACCCGCCCGGCTTCGCTCCCACCGGCAAGTCGATCGTCCTCGAGGGCGTGGACCACTGGTGGTTCCGCGACGGCCTCGTATGCCGCTACCGCGCCGACTACGACTCGCTCGGGCTCATGCGCCAGCTCGGGATCGTCGCGCCGCCCGGGTCGCGTGGCGAGAAGGCGATGGTGATGCTCCAGCGGCTCGGCGCCCGCTTCAGTCGCCGCTGAGCGTGGGCCGCCTCGACGAGGTAGATCTCAGCCTGTCGCTGTCGAAGGAGGAGTCGCAGCGGCGGATCGGGGAGCTCCAGGAACGCGTGCTCGAGCTGCGGCTGATACTCGCCGGGCTGCTCGGCGAGGGACGCCTCGGGCCGCCGGTGTGCATCCTCTTCGAGGGGTGGGACGCGTCGGGCAAGGGCGGCGCGATCAAGCGGCTCGTGCAGCCGCTCGATCCCCGCCACGTGCGGGTGGCGGAGTTCGAGGCGCCCACGCCCACAGCCAAGCGCCACCACTTCCTCTGGCGCTTCTGGCCGGCGCTGCCGGGCTGGGGTGGCGTGGCGGTGCTCGACCGCTCGTGGTACGGGCGCGTGCTCGTGGAGCGGGTGGAAGAGCTCGCGACCGACGACGAGTGGACGCGCGCCTACGGGCAGATCGTGGAGTTCGAGCGGATGCTCTACGACGAGGGCATGGTGCTCGTGAAGTTCTGGATGCACATCTCCGGCAAGGAGCAGATCCGCCGCTTCGAGGAGCGCAAGGAGAACCCCCTGAAGCGCTGGAAGCTGAGCGACAACGACTGGAAGAACCGGGGCCTGCGCAAGGAGTACAAGCGCGCAGCTGAGGACATGTTCGAGCGCACCGACTCAGAGCACGCTCCGTGGCACATCGTGCCGGCGGAGTCGAAGCACTACGCGCGCGTGCACGTGCTCGAGACGGTGATCGCCGAGATCGAACGCGGGCTCGAGCGCCACGGGATCGCCACGCACGCGGCGTGACCTAGGCGGTCACGTCCGCGGGGAGCCTTCCCTCGTCGCGGAGCTTCTCGAGGTGGGCGTCGAGCGTCACAGCTGCCGCGCGACGAAGATCGGGCGACACGTGCCACGGCACGTCGTCCCAGGCGGCGTCGAGCAGCTCGTCCCGGTCGCGCAATCCCATCTCGAACGCGGCGAGCAGCTTCCGCTCGCGCTCGAGCCGGTGGTCGATGTACTCGTCGAGCTTCGCTCGCGGGTCGTTCACGATCGGTCCGTGGCCGGGGCAGAGCGCCTCGAGCTCGAGCTCGCGCAGCCGTTTCAGCGCCTCCAGATAGCGGCCGAGCCCGCCACCGCCGGGAATGATGAAGCTGCTGCCCGTCCCGGCCACGGCGTCGCCCGTGAAGGCGACCTTCCCGTACAGGAACGCCACGTGGTCCGGCGCGTGCCCAGGCGTGGCCATGGCGGTCAGCGGCCCGACTTGGTCGCCATCTGCCGGTCGCACGATCTGCACGCCGCCGGCCCGATCCGCGAGCGCGGGCGCACCCTCGTCATGGTCGGGATGCGCGTGGGTGATCGCGATTCCCTCGATGCCGCCGCCCGCCGCCGCCAGCACCTCGTCGAGGTGGCGCGAATCGTTCGGCCCGGGATCGATCACCCAGCCCTCGACGATGTAGGTGTTGGTGCCGTCGAGGGTGAAGGCCGACGCGTTCGGCGCGCGAACGCGGGCCACGCCGTCGGGAATGCGCTCCGTCCGATCCATGACTGAATCATGGCTGAGCGCTGGCGAAACGGCCGGGACGTGACGTACCCTGGCGATTCCCATGGGAGGTGCCTGGCCCACTCGCGCTGTTCTGCCGTGCCTTGCCGCGCTCGCGTTCGCGGCGCCGGCGCACGCGTCCACGACGATCGGAATGGTGGCCACGAGCGCTCCGAACGACTGCCCGCCGAACTGGGAGTACATCCAGGGCGGCGTGCCGACCGGCGGACCGAGCTACGACGTCCCGGCGCCGGGCGGCGTGATCACGTCGTGGAAGACCGAGGGCGGCGCGAACGCCGGTGCCGGCATGAGCCTCAAGGTCTACAGCCCGACGGCAGCCTCCGACACCTGGACGGTGGTGGCCCACACACCTCTCAAGCGATTGACGCCAAACACCCTGAACACAGTTCCCGCCCGCGTCAGCGTGCAAGGCGGCGATCGGATCGGCCTGCGGGTGTCGAGTGACGATGGCGGCCCGTGTTGGTTCCCGGGCGCCGCGAATCTAGGCACCGACTACCACGCCCTCGGCTTCAACCCACTGTCACCGACTAGCAGCGATCCTCCCGTAGGGAGCGAGGTCACCTTCAACAACGACGACAAGCATGCGCTCGTGAACATCGCGGCCGTCGTCGAGCCCGATGCGGATGGTGATGGGTTCGGCGACGAGACGCAGGACAAGTGCGTCGGCGTGAGCGGCACGGACAACGGCTGCCCCGTTCCGCCCGTGGTCGTGCCGCCGCCACCCGAGCCCCTCCTTCCGCTCAGCGTGAACGCGCGCGCGAGCCGGGTGCAGCACGTCCTTCGCCAGCACGGGATCGTGCTCGTCGTCCAGCCGTCGCTTGCGAGCAAGGTCAGCGCGACTGCCACCGTCAGCATCCCCGCCGCGGGAAAGGTGCTGCGGTTCACGCGCGCGACCAAGAACGTGGCCGCGAACAGCAGGGCCACGCTGAAGCTGAGGCTGTCGAAATCACGGCTCGGCCGTGTGAAGAGGGCGCTTCGGTCACACCGCAAGCTTTTCGCCAGAGCGGTGGTCACCACCACCGCGAGCGGCAACAACCCCGCCGTCAAGCGCTTCAAGATCCGCCTCAAGCCGTAGGCCCCCGCTGCGCGCGGTTAGGCTGCGCCGCACTGGCCCACGAAGCGAGGAGACGGAATGCCCGACGACCTGATGTTCAAGTCCGCCACGGAACAGGCGGCGCTCGTGCGATCCGGCGAGGTGAGCTCGCGGGAAATGGTGGAGGCCTCGCTGGCGGCCATCGACTCGCTGAACGACGAGCTGAACGCCGTGGTCACCCGCTGCGACGAGCGCGCGCTTGCGGAGGCGGACGCCGTCCAGGCGGGCGACGAACGGCCGCTCGCCGGGGTGCCGCTGCTCGTTAAGGACCTGGGCGCGATCACGGAAGGCGTGCGCACCACGATGGGCATGCGCGCCATGGGCGAGTGGGTCCCGGACTTCGACAGCGCAACGGTGCGGCGCCTCCGCGCCGCCGGCGCGATCGTGGTGGGCAAGACCAACCTTCCCGAGATGGGGATCCTGCCGGTGAGCGAGCCGCTGCGCTTCGGCCCGGCGCGCAATCCGTGGGACACGTCGCGCACGCCGGGCGGCTCCTCCGGCGGCAGCGCCGCGGGAGTGGCCTCGGGCATGGTGGCCATCGCGCACGGCAATGACGGCGGCGGCTCGATCCGGATCCCGGCCTCCTGCTGCGGGCTCGTCGGCCTCAAGCCGAGCCGCGGCCGCGTGTCCTGGGCGCCGGCGCTCGCCGAGCTCGCCGCCGGCTTCGCCACCGACGGCGTGCTCACGCGCACCGTGCGCGACAGCGCGCTCGGGCTCGACCTGCTCGCCGGGTATGAGCCGGGCGATCCGTACTGGGCGCCCGATCCCTCCGCTCCCTTTGCGGACGCGGTCGATCGCGATCCCGGGAGCCTGCGCGTGGCCTTCGTGGTGGACTCGCCGAACGGCGTGCCGGTGGATCCCGACTGCGTTGCCGCCACGCGCGCCGCCGCAGGGTTGCTCGAGTCGCTCGGCCACCAGGTGCGGGAGGTGGAGATCGAGGCCGACGAGGGCTACGTGCCGAACTTCGTGACAGTGTGGATCGCGGGCACGGCGAACGAGGTGGACACCTGGGGCCGCATCTCCGGGCAGCAGCTAGACGTGGAGCAGCTCGAGCCGCTCTCGCGGCAGATGTACGACATGTCGCGCGAGATGTCCGCCACCGACTACCTCCGCGCGCTCGACTGGCTGCACGATTACTCGCGCGGTCTCGTGGCGATGTGGGACGGCATCGACCTTCTCGTCACCCCCACGCTCGCCAAGCCCCCGATCGAGATCGGGGCCCTCGAACCGCGCGAGGGCGAGCCGCCCGTGCAGATGCTGATGAACTCGGGCGAGTGGGTGCCGTTCACCCCGGTCTGGAACGTGACCGGCCAGCCGGCGATCTCGCTGCCGCTACATCAGACGGAGGCGGGCCTGCCCGTGGGCGTGCAGTTCGTCGGGCCGCCGGCCGGCGAGGAGCTCCTGCTCTCGCTTGCCGCACAGCTCGAGGCTGCCGCGCCGTGGAGCGACAGGCGGCCGGGCGTGGCGGTGGCCTGACCTAACCGGGGAAGACGGCCATCGTGGCGGTGAAGCCGTGCACGAAGCTGCGCGTGCCCACCGGACCGATCTCGCCCGCGCAGAAGAAACCTGCCGCCGGGGCGCCGCTCAGCGCGTGCTCCACCGCCGAGGCGTCGTGATCCGGCGCCGGGAACATCTGCGACCCGCGGCCGTTGCAGGTGAAGATGAGCGCGCCGGCGGGTGGGCCTGACAGGCCGAGCGACACACGGGCGAGCGCCTCGCGGAGATCTTCGTCGGCTGAGTCCGAGTCGCGCACGTGAAGCCGCACCGTCTGGCCGATCCGCACGCGCTCACCCACCGCGATCGAGCCCGTCTCCTCGTCCGCGCCGAGCAGGCCCCGCACGAGGAAGTCGCCGCGCTCGTACTCCGGGCGGTTCTCGTCGATCACGATGCCGATCAGCAGCCCTGCCGCCGCCAGCGCACGTTCCGCCGGCTCGAGCTCGGTGATCGCCGTCTTCAGCCGCTCGAGCGCCGGACGGCTCGCCAGCTCGTGAATCACGTTCGCCTCGGCGGCGGTGATGGCCATCTCGGGGCCGATCGGACGCGCGCCCTGCGAGACGCAGGGCCACACCTCAACGCCGGCAAGCGTCACGCCCACGGCGCCATCGGTGACCACGTCGCCGTCGAGCATCAGGAGGGTCGAGCCCGGGCCGCCGCCGGCGCTGGCCAGCCCGCCAAGCACAGGCAGGCCCGGATGGTCTTCCGCGATCTGGTCGAGAAGCGGCTCCGCGGGGAACGAGTACGGATCCACGAGCATGAACATCGCCTCGGCGCGATCCAGTTCGGGCATGCCCGTTATCGCCACCGAATCCCCTGCCTCGAGCGTCTCGAGGCGGAACGGCTGGAGCTCGGCGTCTGGCAGCGAGGCCGCCCACACCGCCACGCCTCCCTGCTCCACCTCGTGTCCGGACCCCACCACTCCCTGCGCGCCGCACCCCACCACCGCGCGTGGCCGCAGGCGCTCCTGCACGTGCGCGAGACCCTGCTCCACGTGCACCAGGTTCGCCGCGCCCGCGAACACGAACACGAGATCCGCCGGTGCGCCGCCGAGCGCCAGGGCCGCTCGTCCCGCGGCCTCCGCGAACGAGTCGAAGCCCGCGTCCTCCACCACGAGACCGGTGCCGATCTTCACCGCCATCCGCTGGTGATACCCGATCCGCGCCCGCACGTCAGGCGAGGCGGAGCTGGGCCTCCTGCGGCGGCGGACCGGGGTCCTGCCCGAGCAGAGACATGAACCGTTGCGCCGAGGTCGGCGCGTCGTCACCGCGGTTGTTGTTGAAGAGCACGTGCACCTCTCGGGCCTGCTCGGCGAGCTCGCGCACGCGGCCGCCCACCTCCTCGAGCTCCTCGTCCGAATAGCGCCAGCCGAAGCGCTCCGCCACGCTCTTGCCGCGCAGGTACCCGTCTGTGTTGCGGCCGTGCAGGCGCATGTACGCGAGGTCGTCGCGCGTGACCGCGTCGATCGGCGGCATGATGGGCACGTGGTCGCCGGGCGGGGCGTCCACGCACACGAACACCGCGCGGTGCTCTGAGAGGTAGCCGAGCGTCTGTTCCACGCGTTTGTCGCGGACCCAGCCGCGGTGGCGAAACTCCACCGCCACCGGATGCGGCGCCAGGCCATCGATGATCGGGTCGAGCTCGGCGAGTTCGTGCTTGTCCGGCGAGAACGCCGGCGTGAGCTGGAGCAGGAACGCGCGCAGCTTGCCCGCCTTGTCGAGCGGCTCGCAGGCGTGCTTCACCTGCTCCACCATCTTCTCCTCGAGCTCGGGCGTGAGGTACACGCGGCCGCGCTGGCCCACGTCCGCGAGGTCACGCAGCTCCGGCGGCAGCTCCTTGAGCTGCGCCGCGTGGCGCGAGAGCAGCCGATGCAGCTTCACGTCGAACACGAACTCGTCCGGCGTGATCCGCGCCCAGCGCCCCACCGTGTCGCGCTCGGGGATCGCGTAGAAGCTCGAGTTCACCTCCACCGCACGGAAGCGTTGCGCGTAGTACGGGAGGCGGTCCTTCGCGGGAAGGCCCTGCGGATACCACTCCTCCACAAAGCCCGGGTCCGCCCAGCTGGATGTGCCTACGAGGATCTTTCCGGCCACGGACCGACGGTAGCGGGTCGAGCCTGGCCTCGGGCGGCGGGCCCGAGGCCAGGCTCGGGCCTCAGCTCTTCTTCGCGCGAGCGCGCGGCGCGGTGGTCCGTGCGCGCGGCGAGGTGGTGGACTTGCTCCGGCTGGAGCTCGACCGCGAGCTCGTGGACTTCGACGCGGTGCTGCGAGCCGTCGACTTACGAGCGGTCGACTTGCGCGCGGTGCTCGACCGCGTGCTCGTGCTCTTCTTTGCGCCGCCACGACCGGGCAGCTTCTGCTGCAGGTCGTCGAGGTCCTTGAGGACCGACTTGCTGGTGCTGCGCAGGCTCTTGCGAACGCCCTTGAGCTGCGTGTCGACCTCCTTGAGGACGCCACTCGAGCTCTTGCTCATCTCACCACGCAGGTCCTTCAGCGCGTCCTGCGCAGCGTCGACCGACTTGGTCAGACGATCGAGCGCGGTGTGTCCCTTGCCGCGCTTCGCCGTGGTTGCACGGCGCGTTGTTGTCCCCGAACGCTTCGGGGCTGTTGTCCTTGCTCTAGGACTCATTGGTCTCCTCTTTGACGGGGGACTTGGCAAGCCTATGGTTCTTCGCGGCGCGAGTCACCCCTTTTCTTTTCTCGGCGCCGGAGAGTTGCTATCTGAGAGGATCGAATCGACTTGTCCGAGTATCGGCATCAGGCGCTCATACAGGCACCGATCGAACGGGTGTGGGAGCTGGTGGGTGACCCCGCACGGCATCCCGAATGGTTTCCGCGCGTTGTGGAAGTGCGCGGCGACAGCTTCCGAGCCGGGGACGCCTTCGTCCAGGTGACCCACCAACCCTTTCGCAACATCGAGACAACGCTCGAGATCGACCAACTCGACGACATGCGCGAGCTGAGCTTGCGCTGTCGCGACACCGGCACCTACACGCACTGGCTGCTGACCCCCGCGCGCGCCGACACGTTCGTGGAGGCGCAGTTCGGCATGGAACCGAACGGCCTCGTGTACCGCATGTTCGACGCCACCGCCGGCCGCGCTTACTTCCGGCGCTGGATCGAGGAGTCGCTCAAGGCGCTCGCGGACAAGGCCGCCAAGGCCGAGGCCTGATCACCTTCCCCTCCTCCCGAAGCTGTGCGCCACCGGGGCGACCGCGCGCAGCTCGTCCGTGTCGTCGTTCGACCACACACGGCGCGGCTCGATGTGCCGCACCTCGGCCTGCGGAAGGTCGGGCCGCTCGAGCCGGCTCACCACGTCCACGATCACGTTGGTGGTGCCGGACCGGCGCTCGAGCCGGCCCTCCGCAGCGATGAGCGGCTCGGTCCGAATCGCGAGCCGGCAGCGGTCGTATATCGGCGGTGGCACGATCAGGTTGATCGTTCCGTGCTCATCCTCGAGCAGCATGAACGTGACACCGTTGGCCGTCGCGGGCCGCTGCCGCGCCACCACGAGGCCGGCAAGCCTGACCCGCCGCCCCGGCCGCGCGCGCTCGAGCTCCTTGCTGGACAGCATGTCCTCGGGCAGGCGCGGCCGCAGCAGCTCCAGCGGGTGCTCGCGCAACGTCACATGGGTGGAGCCGTAATCCGCGACCATGCGCTCCCACGGCGTGAGCTCCTTGAACTCGGGCGGGTGGCCGGTGTCCAAAGGAAGCGCCAGCTGAACGCCACCGCGAACGGACACACCAGGCGCCGAGACTCCAAGCAACCACAACGCTTCTCGCCGCCCCGAACACAACGAATCGCACGCGCCCGCCCACGCCAGCTTCTCGAGCGCATCAGACTGCGCGGAACACCGGGCGGCCAAATCAGCCAACGACGTGAACGGACCACCCCGCTCTCGCTCCTCGACGATCCCGCGGACATCCGCTTCGCGTACGCCGAGCACGTAACCGAGCCCCAGCCGCACCGCCAGCGACTCTCCATCCTCCACACGGCACAGGACGTCCGAGGCCAGCACATCCGCCGGGAGGATCGCCAACTTCCGTCGCTGGGCCTCGTGCACCAATGCGTCCGGCGGATAGAAACCCATCGGCTGTTCGTTCAGCAGACCGCAGAGGAATTCGGGACCGTAGTGCTCCCGTAGCCACGCGGACTGGTAGGCGAGCAACCCGAATGCAGCGGAGTGCGCTTTCGGGAATCCGAAGCCTGAGAAGCCCACGATCTGCTTGTACACGCGCTCGGCTGATTCACGTGAGGCGCCGTTCGCCATGGCGCCTTCGATGAACTTCTTCTCGTAGGCGCGCATGGCTTCCTCGGAGCGCCTTCGACTCATCGCGCGCCGCAGCCCCTCCGCCTCACCGGCCGAGAAACCGGCGAACGCCATCGCCGTCTCGATCACCTGGTCCTGAAAGACGATCGTGCCCAGGGTGTCCTTGAGCGCCGGCTCCAAAGAGGGATGCTCGTACGGAACCTCGTATTCGGGATCGGCGCGCAACAGCTTGCGCCGCTCGATGTACGGATGCACGGCGCCGCCGAGGATCGGACCCGGCCGCACGAGTGCGACCTGCACCGTGAGGTCGTCGAGCGACTCGGGCAGCGTCTGCACGAGCATCTGCATCTGCGCGCGGCTCTCGATCTGGAAGGTGCCGGTGGTGTCCGCCACCTGGATCGAGCGAAACACGTCCTGATCGTCGAACGGGATCCGCGACAGGTCGATCCGCTCCCCGCGTACGCGCGCGATCTCCTCCACGCAGCGCTCGACCGCAGACAGCATCCCCAGCCCGAGCAGATCGATCTTGAGAAAGCCGGCGTCCGAGCACGAGTCCTTGTCCCACTGGACGATCTGGCGGCCGGTCATCGCCGCCGGCTGGATCGGGCAGATCTCGCATAGCGGCTCGGTGGCGATCACCATCCCGCCCGGATGCTGCGACACGTGCCGCGGCAACCCATGCGCGTCCTGCACGAGCTGCACGAGCGCACGCCAGCGAGGCGAGTTCTCGATCCGCCCCTTCCCCACGCCGCCGCCGATCGCCTTCTCCATGTCGAGCTCGATCTCGTCCGCACTCCACGGGTCCACCGAGCGTGCCGCGCGCTCCACCTCGCCCGGCGGCAGCCCGAGCGCCTTCGCGAAGTCGCGCACCGCCCCGCGCGTGCGGTAGCAGGCGAATGAAGACACGAGCGCCGCCCGGTCCTCGCCGTAGCGCTCGATCACGCGCGGGATGAGCACCTCGCGGATGTCGCGCGGGAAGTCGAGGTCGATGTCCGGCATCGCCCTTATCTCCTCGTTGAGGAAGCGGCCCATGAGCAGCCGGTTCTCGATCGGGTCGATGTGCGAGAGGCCGGTGAGGTAGCAGACGATCGACGACACGCTCGACCCACGCCCGCGCCCTGGCGGCAGCAGAGCGCGCGCGGTATCCGGGCCGCGCACCTCGCATGCGACCTCCCGGGCCAGCTCGAGCATGTCGCGGTGGAGCAGGAAGAAGCCGGACAGCTTCAGCGTGCGGATGATCCGAAGCTCCTCCTCGAGCCGTGCCTCGGCCTCGCGCAGGTTGCTGCTGCGGCCGCCGCGGTTGCCCCCGTTGTGGTAGCGCTCGATCAGCCGCTGCGTGCAGAGCTCCGCGAGCCGGCGGTCCGCCGATCCGTCCTCTGAGCCGGGATAGCGATAGCCGAGGTCGCGCGTGATGTCGAACTCGAGCCGCTCGGCGAGGCGACCCGACTCGTGCACCGCCTCGGGATGATCCGAAAAGCGTGCGGCCATCGCCTCCGGCGAGGCGAGCACGTGCGAGGTGTTGCCACGACGCGCGGGCTCCGACTCGTCGAGCGTGGTGCCGAGCCGCACCGCCACGAACGCGTCCTGGAGCGCCACCCGCGCACGCACATGCGCGTGGACGTTGCCAGTGGCCACGCACGGAACTCCAAGCCTCTCCGCCAGCTCGGAGAGCAGCCGGTTGCGCCGGCGATCGTGCCGCGCGAACGGGCGCTGGAGCTCCACGCGAAAGCGCTCGCGGCCGAAAGCCCGCAAGAGCCGCCGCCCGAGCGCCGCCGCAGCGGCGTGCTCGCGCCGCTCGAGCCGCGCCGCGAGCGCACCGTCACGCGCGCAGCCGGACAGGCACACGAGCCCATCAGCATGCCGCTCGACATCCTCGAGGGACACCTTCGGCGGAGTGGGCTCTGCCGGCCTCACGCGCGTGTGCTCGTGTGCACTCGTGATCAGCCGGCAGAGGTTTCGGTAACCCTCGCGTGTCTCGCACAGGAGGGTTAAGTGGTGACCGTCATCGAGCGTGACCTCGGCGCCCGTGATCGGGCGCAGGCCGAGCGGCCCCGCAGCCTGCGCGAACTCCATCGCGCCGTGCAGGCCATCGTGGTCGGTGAGTGCCATCGCCGAGTAGCCCTGCTCGACCGCGACCGCGGCGAGCTCGACAGGGAGAGATGCCCCGTCGAGGAACGAGTAGGCGGAGTGGGAATGGAGCTCGACGTACATCTGGGTCAGTAGGGCGTAAGGAGTAGGGAGTAGGGAGCGCGTTCTCCGCGATGCGCCCTCCTGGCCTGGGCCTGAACTGCAGCAATAAAAGGTGGCCTCAAAGTTGCTGGCACATCCGGAACCAACCCTTTATTGCTGCTGTAAGCGTCACGAAGCACAGGAGCCACCCACGGAAGACCGCCACTCCCTACTCCCAACTCCGTACGCCCTACTCATCCGCCCACCACCCCTGCAGCATCTCCAAGTCCGCGTTCTCGTTGTTGGGTGCGCCGAAGGCGAGGATCTCCGCGCCGTCCGGTCCTGCCTCGAGCCCGCGCGTGACCTTTGGAGGAATGCGCAGCGCGTCCCACGCCCCCAGCTCGACGACCTCGTCGTCCAGCTTCACCCGCGCGCTCCCGCTGACCACGAGGTAGATCTCCTCCTGTTCCTCGTGCCGGTGGCCGAAGGGGATGCGGTAGTTCGGCGCCACCTTGAAGTAGCTGAGCCCCGAGTTCTCGAGCTCGAGCGTCTTGCGAGCGAAACGCGATTCGAGGTCGGGCGCGAAGCCGAACTTCGGCGCCATGTCCTCCACGTCGTTCTTCAGGTTGACGAGCGTGTAGCTCGGCATCGATCTCCTCCTCTCATCCGCGCTGTGTGAACCAGCGCCCACTGACCAGATCCAAAAACACGACCACGTTGCGACCGTCGACCATCACGAGCTCGAAGTAGCGGCGCCGCAGCGGCCGTCCCGTCCACCAGCGGTCCTCCACAACCCAGTCCTCGTTGACGGCCTCCACGCGCGTTCGGCCGACAGCCGCCGGTACTCCTCCCGGTCCGGCCCGCACCGTCGCGCGGCGAGGTGTGCCCAGACGGTGGAGCCCGCTCACCGCCGCCGCTCCTCGGACGGCTCAGCCGGAAACGGCGCGAGCACGGCGCGCCGCTCGGGCAGCCGCGAGTCGGGATCGATGGCGAGGACGCGCAGCGCGGCATCGGAGCCCGCGGCCTGCCGCGCCTGCCTCACGGCCTCGCCGATCCGCTCTCGCCGCGACTCGACGGACCCTCGCTCATCGAGCAGCCGCGCCTGTTCCCGCGCGGGCGGCCCGAATGCCTCGACCTCGACCGCGATCGACTCCGCCGGCGCCGGCAGCTCCGCCAGCTTGGGCGTGAGAACAATGCGTAGCCGGTCCGGATCCGCACTCGCCTGACGCAGCGTGACCGGCGTGCGCCAGGTGCCGCCCTCGACGAAACGCGCCGAAAGCGCGAGCGACCGCAGCGACCGCCCGCGCCGCTCCGGCCGCGCCAGGAGGCGCGCGATGAGCAGCACGAGGGCGTGCTCGAGCTGCGGCCCCGACGCCGCTTCAGGCAGTGCCAGCCGCTCGACCACGGGTTCGGGAGGACGCCGCGGCTCGAGCGGAGTGTCGCGCCCGCGCGCCAGATCCAGCGCGAGCAGCCCCGGATGACCGAAGCGCTCCGCCATCGCCGGTGCGGGCATGGCCGCGAGCTCGCCGAGCGTGAGCACGCCCAGCCGCTCGAGCGTCTCCGGCAGCGTGGCGAGCTCAGGCCGCGCGCGCAGAAGCCGCACCGGAAGCGGCGCGAGAAACGCGCGAACGGCGCCCGCGGAAACGATCTCCGCGGAACGCCGCGGGCGCGCGCGCAACGCGGCCGCGTACGCGCTGAAGCGGCTGGGCGCCACGCCAATGCGCGCGCCGCGGCCGGCGCCACTCCCGTCACGCCCCGCAAGCGTGCGGCGGGTGGACGCGAGCACGCCCTCGAGGTTGCCGCCGTGGATGCCGGTGAGCCCGCCCGCCTCGAAGAACGCCTGACCCGGGCGGTCCGACTCCACGCTCGCCCCGATGCCCTCGAGACGGTCGAGCAACGAGCTCCAGAGCCCACGGACGCCGTCGGGATCCGGCGGCACGAGCCTCAGCCCGGGGCAGCGCGCGAGCGCCTCCCCGAGCCGCATGCCGGCGTGGAGCCCGAACGCCTCGCCAGCCGCCGACACCTCCCCTACGATCTGCGGCCCTCCCGCCTCGGGCGCGAGCGCGACCGGTTCCGAGAGAAGCGCGCGCCTGTCTCCAAGAGCGGCCACGAGGGCGAAGCGGGCTAGAAGGACGCAGATGACCATGAGCGAACATATGTTCGCATATGAGGTGGACGAGGAGAAATCTTCGAAGGTCTTAGACCTCGTTTAGGTAGAGCGGGGAGACTGGCCGCGTTCTCTCCTCCTGCCCACGGCCCGGCCATGGCCTCCGCCGGGCCGTGGGCTTTTTTACGGCGAACATTCGCGGGCGCTCAGGGAGCTATCCCAACCAGCTGTGCCCACAGAACACCTGGCTGGGATACCTCAGCTCCATCCGGCACACTGCGGTCCATGACCGCAAAGCTCAAGATCGAAGACCTCCCCGGCAGCGAGCGCGCCCGCCGGTTCGAGGGCAAGGACCACGGGGCCACCGCCTCCTTCTTCGTCAACACCCACGCGCCCGGCGAGGGGCCGAGCCTCCATCGCCACCCGTACGAGGAGATCTTCATCCTCCTCGAGGGCAGCGCCAGGTTCCGCCGTGGAGACGACGAGATCGACGCAGAGGGAGGCGAGATAGTGATCGTCCCGGCAAACACCCCGCACGGCTTCACCAACACCGGCGACGCCCGGCTGCTCTTCGTGAGCATCCACCCCGCGCCCGCCATGGTGCAGGAGAACCTGGAGTAACTCAAAGCGCGCGCCGCAAATGCCGATCTAGAGGGCATGAGGCGCGTCGAAACGGCCGTGATGAGCGCTGCCGCCGCCGCGGCCGCGGTGTTCCTCGCGTTCCAGCCGCACAACACCGCTGATTACGCGCGCGACGCCGGGCCCAGCCTGCACCCGCTGGTCAACGGCGACTTCACCGCCGCCTTCGCCCATCAGCCCGCGATGGGCTGGTTCGCGATCGTGTTCCGGACCCCGTTCGCGTTCTTCGCGCGTCACGGATCGAGCCTGCTCGAGTACGAGCTGGGCAGCATCCCCTGCCTGCTCCTCATGGCCGCGCTCGGCGTCTGGCTGGCGACGAACATGCGCAGGCGCAACGCCACGCTTCTGGCCACCTGGCTGGTGCTGGCGCTCGCGGTGCTCGGCCCGATGAACTGGCACGCGATAGCCGACGGGCACCCCGAGGAGATCCTCGGCGCCGCCCTCTGCGTGATTGCGGTGGTGGCGGCCGCCAGCGGCAGGAGCCCGCTCGCGGCCGGATTGCTGCTGGGCCTCGCCCTCGGCACCAAGCAGTGGGCGATCCTGGCCGCGGGGCCGGCGCTCCTGGCCGCGCCGCGCGGCCGCGCGCAGATCGCCGTCACGGCGATCGCACTCGCTGGAGCGATCACGTTCATGCCGGTCCTGATCGGCTCCCACCAGGCGCTCTCGCCGGCCAGCTCGGTCTCGCACGCCAACACCTTCATCGAGCCCGCGAGCCTCTGGTGGCCGCTCGGCCATGTCCACCACGTGCAGGCGCCCGGGTGGACCGTGGAGGTGCACAGCCTTCCGCGCCGGGTGGCCAACCTCACGCATCCGCTGATCGTCGCGCTCGGCGTCCTCCTGCCACTCGCGCTCATCCGCCGAGCACCGGCGAGCCGCGAGACCGCCCTCACCCTCCTCGCACTCCTCTTCCTGCTCCGCTGCGTGCTCGACCCGATGACCGTGGGCTACTACCACGTGCCGCTGCTGGTGGCGCTCGTCGCGCTCGAGGCGCTCCACAGGCGCGGGCTGCCGCTTCTCACCCTGATCTCGAGCGCCGTGATGTGGGTGCTCGTGGCGCGCATC
Organism: Thermoleophilaceae bacterium; assembly: GCA_036378175.1. Classification (GTDB taxonomy): domain Bacteria; phylum Actinomycetota; class Thermoleophilia; order Solirubrobacterales; family Thermoleophilaceae; genus JAICJR01. The sequence goes on along the minus strand of DASUWY010000047.1, from coordinate 23,118 downwards.
CCGTGGGGACTCGAGCCGAACAAGGTGGCGACGATCTACCTCGCCTGGGCGCTCCCTCTCGCCGCCTATCTGGGCGCGAAGGTCTACGCGCCGACGGTGACGAGCTCTTTGGGGAAGTGGCTGAGCACGTCGCTGCCGTCGTCGGTGACGACCACGAGGTCCTCGATCCGCACGCCGAACGCCCCCGGGATGTAGACGCCGGGCTCGACCGTCACGGCGTTGCCGCTGACGAGCGTGCCCTCCGCGCTCTGAGCGAGCCGGGGCGCCTCGTGGATCTCGAGGCCCACGCCGTGCCCGAGCCCGTGGCCGAAGCGCTCGCCGTGCCCGGCGGCCGCGATCCGGTCACGCGCCACGCCGTCCACCGCGCTGCACTCCGCCCCCGCCCGCACGGCCGCGAGCGACTCCTTCTGCGCGGCCAGCACGAGCTCGTACACCTCGCCCATCTCGTCGCTCAAGGAGCCCGTGGCGAAGGTGCGGGTGCAGTCCGAGCAGTAGCCGTCCACGCGGCAGCCCATGTCGATGATCACGAGGGTGTCGGGCCCGATCCGCGTGTCGCCGGGCGTGGCATGCGGGAGCGCGCCGTTTGCCCCGGCGGCGATGATCGAGGGAAATGACGGGTCCTCCGCCCCTCGCGCGCGCATCTCACGCTCCACGTCCACGGCCACCTCGTGCTCTGTCCGGCCGACGAGGCCGCGCTCGCGGATGTACTCGTACATGTGGTCAGCAAGCGACGCCGCGTCGCGCATCGCGCGCAGCTCATCGGAGTCCTTCACCGCCCGCAGGTCCTCCACGAGCCCGCCGGCGGGCTGCAGCTCGACCCCCTCGGGAAGCACGCCCTTCAGCCGCTCGTAGGTGCGCACGCTCATGTGCTGATCCTCGAAGCCCACACGCCCGCCGAGCCGCTCGGCGGCATCGCCGAGCAGATCCTGCTTGCCGCGCACGCGCTCGAAATCGGGCACCTCGGCCTTGGCCCGCTCCACGTAGCGGAAGTCGGTGAGGAAGAAGCGCCCCTCCGGCCCCACCACACACACCCCGTTGGTGCCGGTGAAGCCGCTCAGGTAGCGCACGTTCACGAGGTCGGTGACGAGCAGCCAGTCGAGCTCGCGATCTCGCAGCCGCTCCACGAGACGGTCGGCGCGCGCGGCGCTCATTGGCCGAGCTCCTTGCGCAGCATGTCGAGCGCGTCGCGGTAGCCGTCCACGCCCTTCCCGGCCACGTGACCGATGCACACGTCGCGGATCACTGACACTCGCCTCCAGTCGTCACGGTTGTCGATGTCGGACAGATGCACCTCCACCGCCGGCAGCCTGGTGAGCTCTATTGCATCGCGGATCGCGTAGGAGTAGTGGGTCCACGCTCCGGGGTTGAGCACGAGCGCGTCCGCGGTGTCCGCCGCGTTGTGGAGGCTCTCGCAGAACTCGCCCTCGTGGTTCGTCTGAGAGAAGCTGGGTTCGAAGCCGAGGTCGTGCGCGAAACGCTTGATCTTCACCTCGAGCTCCGTGAGGGAGAGCCCGCCGTAGATCGCGGGGTCGCGCCTGTCGAGCACGTCGAAGTTCACGCCGTGCATGATCTCCACGCGGTTCTTGATCATGCGAGCTCCTCGATCGCCGCGAGGAGCGTGCGCGCGTCCACCTCGTGTCCGGGCGTCACCTCGCCGGGCGCCTGTATGAGCACGAACGGGACGCTGTCGCCCACACGCTTCTTGTCGCGCGATACGAGCTCCGCCACCTCTGCTGGCGTCGCACCCTCGAGGCGCAGTGGCAGGCCGCGTGACGCGAGCAGCTCGGCCACCTCTCGGCGCAGAGCGTCGCGGCCGGAGAGGCGCAGCGCGCACAGGAGCCCGAGGCCGACCGCCTCGCCGTGCCGGTAGCGCGTGTAGCGGGTGGCCGCCTCGATCGCGTGGCCGACGGTGTGGCCGAGATTCAGCACCTGCCGGCGCCCCTCGTCGCGCTCGTCCTGGGCCACCACGTCCAGCTTCGTGCGCAGGCAGCCGAGGATCACGTCGTCGTCCGGCTCGCCGCCAGCGCGCACGCGCGCCCACAGCGGGCCGCCCGCGATCAGCGCTGTCTTCACCACCTCCACGTACCCCGCCGCGGCCTCCTCGGCTGGCAGCGTGGCCAGCACCGAGGGGTCAACGATCACCGCCGACGGCTGGAGATACGCGCCCGCGTAGTTCTTGCCCTCCGGCAGGTCCACCCCGGTCTTCCCGCCGTAGGCGGAATCCACCTGCGCCACGAGAGTTGTGGGCACCTGGACGTGCCGCATGCCACGCTGGTAGATCGCGGCGCAGAAGCCCGCGATGTCGCCCACCACTCCGCCGCCCACGGCCGTGACGATGTCGCCGCGCGTGGCGCCAGAGCGCGCGAGCGCGCGCAGCACCTCCTCCGCGCGCGCGAGCGTCTTCTCCGACTCTCCGGCGGGAATCGTGATCGTCTCCTCAGCGGCAAGCACATGGTGCCGCGCCACGTTCTCGTCGGTCACGGCGAAGCGCCTGCCGTCTAGGGGGTGGAAGAACCCGCTCGCCGCGAGCCCGCGGCCGAGGAAGACCGGGTAGTCCCCCGAGCGAGCCGCGGCCCACACGAGGCGCGTTCGGTCCGGCGCGGTGCGCAGAGCGTGCAGCGCGGCGAGGGCGCGGCGCGGCATGTTGCGATCCCCGGCCGGCAGGATCGCGTGCGCCACGGAGTCATAGAGGGCCGCGCGGTCGCGGTGGAGCTGCTCGAACCGAGCCTGGTCGCGGGCGAGCGGACGCCCCTTGTTGGAGGCGCGCCGCCACGCCTCCTCGGGGGTCACCTCGAGGTGCACCACCACGTGACGCGACGCCGCCTCCCGCACGCGCTCAGAGCCGAGCGAGCCGCCGCCAAGCGCCACCACCTGCGCGCGCGGGTCCGACAGCAGCCGGAGCACCACGTCCTCCTCCACCCTGCGGAAGGCCGCCTCGCCCTCGCGGTCGAAGAAGTCGGGGATCGACTCCCCGAGCTCACGCTCGATCTCGCGATCGGAATCGAGCGGCTGCGCGCCGAGCTCGGCCGCGAGCATGCGCGCGGTGCTCGACTTGCCCGCGCCCATGAACCCCACGAGCACGAGCGCGCGGGATGGGCGCTCTTCCCGCCGAGCCGCGGCCGCCGGCTCGCCTACCGCTTCCACCCGATCCGCTCCCTGTACGCGGCGTGGGCCGCCCGCGCGTCGTCCACGTGGTCCCCGCCGAACTTCTCGCGGTACGCCGAGCCGAGCACGAGCGCCACCATCGCCTCGCCCACCACGGCTGCCGCCGGCACGGTGCACGAGTCGGTGCGCTCCCGGAGCGCCGCCGCGGGCGCCTTCGTCCCGAGGTCCACCGAGCGCAGTGGCTTCGTCAGTGTTGGCAGCGGCTTCATCGCGCCGCGCACCACCAGCGGCTCGCCGCTCGTCATGCCGCCCTCGAGGCCGCCCGAGCGATTGGTCTCGCGGAAGAAGCCGTGCTCCTCGGACCAGAAGATCTCGTCGTGAGCCTGCGAGCCCACCCGGCCGGCCACGTCGAAGCCGTCGCCGATCGCCACGCCCTTCATCGCCTGGATCGACATCACCGCCATTGCCAGCCGCCCGTCGAGCCGGCCGTCCCACGACACGTACGAGCCGATCCCGGGCACCAGCCCGTAGGCGCGCACCTCGTACACGCCGCCGAGCGACTCGTTCGCCTTGCGGGCAGCATCGATCTCGTGGACCATCGCCTGGCTGGCCTCGGCGTCGAGGCAGCGGACCGGCGACTCGTCCACGCCCTCGAACGCGCCGAGCGGCAGGTCCTCGGGAGCCGGCGAGCTCACCGAGCCGATCTGGATCACGTGGCTGCGCACCTCCACGCCGAACGCGCGCAGATACACCTTCGCGAGCGCGCCGCACGCAACCCGCGCCGCCGTCTCGCGCGCGCTCGCGCGCTCCAGGACGTTGCGCACGTCGCTGAAGCCGAACTTCTGCACCCCCGCCAGGTCGGCGTGGCCCGGCCGCGGCAGGTGAACCTCGTCCACCTGAGCCTCCACCGGCCACGGGTTCATCCGCTCTTCCCAGTTCGCGTAGTCGCGGTTCACCACCCGCAGGGCCACGGGGCTGCCGAGCGTGCGGCCGTGCCTGAGGCCGGAGGTCACCTCCGCACGGTCCTTCTCGATCTTCATCCGCCCGCCCCGGCCATGCCCGAGCTGGCGACGCGCGAGGTCGCGATCGATGTCCTCAGGGGTGAGCACGAGTCCCGCGGGCAGCCCCTCGACCACCGCCGTGAGGCCGGGGCCGTGCGACTCCCCCGCGGTTGTGAACCGCAGAGCCATGTAGGGCCAGAACCCTACTTGGCGAGTTCAGGAGATCTAGCCGACGGTGTCGGGGACCAGCTGAGCGCTCAGCGGAACCTTGAACGGCGTGGGCGGCTTGCCCTTGCCGATGTGTGCGCGGCGGGCCTCGGCGCGGGCGGCCTTGGCCGCCTTCTTCGCGTTCTTCGCGAGCTGGCTCACGGGCACCTTGTGGATCGCCTCGAGCTTGAGCGTGTACTCGGTGCCGCTCCCGTCGGCCGCCACCTGCGACAGATCCTCGGTGTCCGAGTTCGGATCGAGCTTGAGGTACAGGAACGAGCAGGTGTTGGCGTCAGGCTTGCAGGTGCCCTCGCCGGCGGCCTTCAGGCTCGTGTCGGTGAGGAACACGGCGGTCTTGCCGTCGCTCGTCACTCCCATGAACACGAGCATCGGGTTGTTCTGGTTGGGCAGCACGTCGAGCTTCTGCACGTTGTGATGCAGGCGGAGCGCGCCGCGCTTGCCGAACTTCACGTCGACGGTGTAGGCGAACGGACCCTGCGGCCCCTTCGGCTTGACCGGCTGCGGAGAGACCACCGGGGCGCTGCCGCCGCTCGACCCGCCGGAGTTGCCCGAGTTGCCGCCGCCCAGGCTGCCGCCCGACTGGCTCGTCTGCCCACCGCCCGAGGACGGGTTCGACGAGTTCGAGTTCGAGTTCGAGCTCGGCGTGGTGCTCTGCGGGTGCGCGGCCGCCAGCGCGGCCTTGTCCGGCTTGAACGGGTCCTTCTTGTTGAACACGCCGAGCGTGGAGTTGGGCGTGCTGCCGGTGTCGGCCACCACCACAGCCTTGCTCGCGTTGTCGGCGCCGCTCGGCGTGGCGGCCGCGGGCGCGGGCGCGGTGGAGTCCGCCGACGAATGCTTCTTGAGCACGACCGGCAGCGCCACCAGGGCCACGACGAGGAGCGCGGCCACGGGCCACAGGCGCTTGGCGCGCAGGTCGTGCCAGAGCTCGAGGAAGAACTTGTTCATCGCGTGATGGCGCTGGTCGGGGGCGTGACTGCGGCCGCGGCCGCGGAAGCGTTGGACACGGCGCCAGGTGTTGTGGCGGCCGGGCCGGCGGACGTCGCGCCACCCGTGGCCCCGCCGTCCTTCGGCGACAGGTACACGGTCGCACTCACGTCGGCCTCGATGTCGGGGAAGTTCGCGGCGGTGCTCGTGAACTTGAGGCTGTCGATCGTGATGAGGCGGCCCTGCACCCTGATCCTGCTGTTGGCCACGTGCACGAAGCGCTTGAGCCGGTGGAAGAACTGGGCGAGGTTGCTGAACTTGCCGCCGAAGGTGAAGGTGAGCGGGACGGTGTCGAGGCCCGGAACCGCGGTGCCCGGAGCGAGCAGCGGGACCGCCGGCTGGGACTCCTTCGCGGCCTGAGCGTTGCCCTTTGCGGCCGCGTTGTTCGCGGACTCCACGGCCTGGCCGAAGGCCGTCTGCGCCGTCGCGCCGCCGGCGGCCACGGGCGGAGCCGTGCTGCCGGTCGGGCCCGTCGTGCCGGTCGCGCCGGTGGTGCCGGTGCTCGGCGTGCTCGGGGTCGTGGTGCCGGAGCTCACGGGGGCGGCGGCCACGCGGGCGCCGACCTTCATGTCGCCGAACTGGATCCCGGTGCCGCGGGCGGCAGCGTTGAGCTGCACGAGCAGGCTCGGCATGTCCACCTGCGTCGGGATTGCCTTGCCCAGGCGCACCATCTGCGCGTACTGGGCGGCGAACTTCGTCTTGGCCTGCTCGAGCGTGGTGGCCTGCGACACGGCGGCGTCGCGCGCCTGCTGCGCCGTGGTCACCTGCGCGGCGAGCTTGTGGGCCTCCTTGCGCTTGGGCGCGAGGATCATGAACCAGTACACCGCCACGAGGATCAGCGGGATAATCGCGATGACGATCTTGCGGTCGCGATCGGTGAGGCTCACGAGCCACCTCCGAGGTCCGCGGGCACCCTCTGCCCCATGTCGCCGAAGCCGGTGACCTCGTTCGACAGGTTCACGAGGATGTCGAACGCGTAGTTGTTGCCGCAGTCGCCTCCGCCAGTGCTGTTCTGGGCGGCGGGGCCGAGCTTGAGAGCGCGACCGGAGTCGTTGAGCTGCACGTCGGCCGAGCCGTGGATGGCGCGGAGCCGGACGAGCGTGGTGGCCACCGAGTTCTGCGACGGCGCGCAGCCGTTCAGGTGGACGCTCGGGCCCGTGGCCGTGGTCGCCGTGGTCGAGCTGGTCGAGCCGGCGCCCGTGGACTCTGCGTCGAGCGAGGTGAGCCAGACGCCGCCCGGCAGCACGCGCGAGGTCTCGCGCAGCAGCCGCTCGTAGTCGATGCGGTTCACGGCGAGCTCGGTCACGTCCTGCACGCGCGCGGCGGCGACTGCTGTGAAGTCGCCGTACTTCTGAAGGTCGGCCACCTTCGCCTGCGCCGCCGCGGTCTCGCTCTGCGCCTTGGCGATCTCGTCCTTGTTCGACGTGATCTTGTTCGTGGTGACCACGTAGGCCGCCACCGCGATCACGAGCGCGGCCAGCACGCCGATCAGCACATAGGAGCCGCCGCCGGCCTTGCCGGTGGCCACGTACGGGCGGGCGCTCTGCGGAAGAAGATTGACGGGCCTCATGCCGCCGCTCCGAGCGCGAGGCCGGCGGCCACGGTGTGGCGGTGCGGGTCCTCGCCGTCAAGGGCGCCGCTCGCGTCGAGCCCGCCAAGCGGGTCGGCCACGGACACCGGAAGATGGATCAGGGCGGACAGCTCATCGGCCAGGCCCGCGATGGCGGAGCCGGGGCCGGACAGCTGCACCTCGCCGACCGGGCGGGCATCGGGCTGGGCCATGTAGAAGTCGATGGAGAGGCGGATCTCCTCCGCGAGCGCGGCGGCCACGTGATCGCCCTCGTCGCTCCAGTCCGTGGAGAGCGGGCGCGTGAAGAGGCAGCTCGTGCCGACGGCCACGGCGAGGTTGGTCACGCCGCCCAGGTGGCAGTACACGCACGCGAGCTGCTGCATCGGGATCGGCGCGGTCTCTTCACCGGCGGCGGCCGCCTGCTTCGCCTCGTCCTTGGCGAGCGCGCGGACGAGGGCGAACGCGTTGAGGTCGATGCCCTCGGGCTTGAGCCCGGCGGCGCGCACGCCCTCGACAAAGCGCTCGATCATCGCCTGGCGGGCGGCCACGACGACGACGCGCAGTCGAGGCGAACCCTCGGGGCTCGTCGCCTGACCGACCACCTGATAGTCGAGCACCGCCTCGTCAAGAGGCATGGCGATCGCCTCGGCGGCCTGGAAGCGCACCGCGGCGGCCAGCTCGGCCTGCTCCTCGATCAGTGGCAGCTCGAGATGGCGCACGACTATCTGCTGGTTCGACACGCCAAGCCGGACACGGGTCGGGAGATCGTTCTCCTTGAAGAAGGTCTTGAGGCTCTCGGTGAGGCGGTCGACGTCGGTCACCTCGCCGTCCGTGATCACCCCGCTCGGCAGCTCCATGCTGGCGGCACGGGAGATGCGGCCGTCCTGCGCCTGCACGGCGGCGACGAAGGCGCCGTCGAGGTCAAGGCCGACGGATCCGCGAGGGTTCTTTTTGCCGAGGGTTAGGGCCATGAGAAGAGCCTGCTTCCCACCTATCGACCGCTTGCCCATCAGCCTTTAGTCCAGCCGGACCAACTTCTGGACACCGCGCCGAGTCAGCGCAGGTTGTCCAGATAGAAGTCGATGAGCTGCTGCCCGGCGAGCATCGCCACGAGGCCCCCGAGCGCCATGAACGGGGCGAACGGGACGCCGACCTTGCGCGAGCGCGCGCCGTGCCGGACAACCAGCACGATGCCCACCACGGTGCCCACGACGAAGGCGATCACGAGCGCCGGGATCACGAGCTTTCCGAGGTAGAGGCCCATCACGCCGGCGAGCTTCACGTCACCCATCCCCATGCCCTTCGGGTGGATGAGCGCGGCGACGAGGAAGAAGGTGAACGCGCCGGCCCCGGCTATCAGGAGCTCGGGCAGCGCGTGTGTTCTGAACGCCACCGCCGTCACGAGCCCGTACACCGCCGCGGGCGCGACGATCCGGTTGGGCACGATCTTGTGCTGGAGGTCTATGAACGTGACCGCGATCAACACGGCGGTGAACGGGATCAGCGCGATCAGCTCGGCGTGTACCCCGTGCGCGAGCACCACGCCCACGAAGCAGAGCGCCGTGAGCAGCTCGACCGCCGGGTAGCGCGCCGAGATCGTCTCGCCGCAGTGCCGGCAGCGGCCCTTGAGGAAGAGCCACGAGAGCAGCGGCACGTTGTCGCGCGGCGACACCGGCGTCTGGCAGCTCGGGCAGTGCGAACGCGGCTTCACGAGCGACTGCCCGATCGGGAGCCGGTACACCACCACATTCAGGAAGGAGCCGATGACGGCGCCAGAGATGCCTGCGAAGGCCGTTTCCATCGTGTACTCGGTTATTCGTCCAGAACGGGCCGGGGCTTGAGCCCCGCTTTCGGCCTTGTGCCTACTGGGTACCGGCGGGCAGCTCGCGCCAGGTGTTCTGCACGAGACCAGCCGTACCGTACGACTGGATCGGCGAGAAGGCATTCGGGTTGTACTTGAGCTGCACCCCGTTCGACCCGAGGTTCAGGCGGCCGGGCCCATCGATGGCGATCGCGCCCCAAACGCCCGCACCACCCGTCGTCGTGATCACGTCGCCACTCGAGGCGCTCGGTGTTCCCGACTCGTCGGAGTCGTTGACCGCATACACAAGGCCGCAGAACGTGTAGTTGCCGCTGAGCTGTATCGAGCCGACGTGCCAGATCAGGACGCCCGGCGCGAGGGGCGAGTTGATGCAGTTGCTGCTCATACCGGCCGGGACGGGCGGCGCTGCCGGACATGCCTTTGTGTAGACGTCGTTGCCGAGCTGCGGCGGCGAGGTGCAGTTGTCCACCCAGACCACCGGTCCTTCGAGGTGATACTGGTTGTCGCCGTACTTGTTGTTCGGCCCGCCCTTCGTGGGGCATCCTGGGTAGTAGTTGCCGTCCGCGATCGCGCGCTGCTTGAGCCGCGTGAGCTCGCTTGCCGTCATCAAGGGCGGAGCGGACACGCCACCCGGCATCTGCGCCGGCGGCGGATTCACCTGGATTGGATTGGGGATGTCGACACAGCTCGTACCGGTGGTGGGATCGCACCGGACGAGGACGGGTGAACCGGAGCCGTCGATGATCGGCGTGCCGCCATGGCCACCGCTGTTCGAGATCGTCAGCTTGCCGGCCTGCATCGCCATCTGCGGCACATCCTCCGTCAGCTGTTCGAGCTGAAGCTGGGCCACCACCGCGCGGGGATGCCCCCGAACGATCGCAGTTGCCTGGACCCACACACGGTGGTTTCCGTTCGCGTCATAGGTGCACGGACTGGCACACGTGTAGCTGTGCCCCGAGGCGTCCGTACCCGATTGCGCGGAGTCCGCGCTGGCCGGGTCGTAGAACGTGGTGAGACTGCCGCCGTCGTCGCGTATCTTCGTTGTCCAGGTGGCGTTGGCGCTGAAGTCGACGGAGGTGAAGTTCGCCGTCGACGGAGTCAGTGCGGTGGCAGAGGCGAGCGTGTTGCGGTCGGGACACCACGAGTTCACGGTGGTCGGAGTGCACACCGCTGGTGGATGGCTGCTGAGGGATGCGTTCGGCCAGGTCTGCGTGAGCATCAGCCCCTGGCCGTAAACCGCGGCCTCGTCGAGATTGAACGACGACTCCCGCTGACGCTCGTTGCCGGACTGCCTCTGCTGGTTGTCGACGACTGCCATGGCGGCCAGTCCAACTCCAAGCATCACAGCGGTGAGAATGATGGCCGTCGCAACGGCCCATCCGGATTCATTGCGCGCAAGTTTCTTGATCATGGTGTTGGCACCGTTACTGCGCCGTTGGCCGGCGTCGAGGTCGTGGCGGAGAGCCCGCCGGGGTCGAACACGGACAGGGCGATCGTCGGAGTGCTCCCCGAGGCGTCTGTCGATGGGAATGTGTACGTGAGCGTCACGCCCGTCCCGATGTAGTAGCTCGAGGTCGGCGTGCAGGTGCTTGTGGATCCCTCGCACCAGTAGAAGTGGAGTGTGCGGCCCTCAGGATCGGCAGAAGCCGAGCCGTTCAGGATCACCGTGTGCTTGAAGGCCGGCTGGTTCGCCCAGGTGAACGACGCCGTGGGCTGTTGGTTCTGGTTGCGGAGGTAGACGCCGGTGGCCACACGCCGCTCGGCCGGCGCGAACCCGGGATTCGTGTCGATGAAGAGGTCCTCGCGCGCGAGCACGATCCTCGAGTTGTCCGCGCTGCTCGCCGGACAGCCGCTCGGCGAGCCGTCGGTGCACGAGTAGGTGAACACGGGACGGTCCTGCCCGTTCGTCCGGTTGGTCACGTCCTGCGCGACCACCTTCACGCTGTCCCAACCCGTGCCGGGGCACGTGCTATTCGTCTGCGCAGCCGTGAGTGTCGAGGCCGCGGAGCTGGCGTAGTACAGGTTGCCCTTCGCCTTCGGCCCCGAGCCGTTCATGACGAGGCAGTAGCGAACCCACGTCTTGTTCGGATCATCCGTCTGGAAGATCAGGTTGTACGGCGCCGCGGTGTCGATCGTCGAGAGCGGAGTGGTGGGGCTCGCGAGGTTGCGAAGCTGGCGCGCGACCTGATCGACCGCCACGCGCGACTCCTCGACCGCGTCGTTCTGCTGCGTGTTCGCCGCTGACACCTTCGTGCTGGTGTCGAACACGCTGAGCGTGGCGAGCAGGATGATCGCGAACATGATCATCGCCACCAGCATCTCCGGCAGCGTGAAGCCGGTCTCGTCGCGCAGCCTCATGGGATCGCCGGGAAGGGGCCGAGCGGCAGCGACTCGTTGAAGTTGCTGTCGACGGCCGTGATGTAGTAGACGTGGCTGTTGCTCGAGCCGGGCGACGGATCGCTGTAGGAGCTCACGTTGCCCGTGGTGAAGTCGTAGCGCGAGCTCAGCGGCAGGGCCACGCCGCACGCCTGCGGGTCGGGGCTGGGGTCGCGGTAGATCCGGTAGAAGGCGACGTTGCCGCTCGCCGGCGCGCTCCAGCTGATTGTCGGCAGGCCGTCCTGCACCGCCGACGTGAGCGTCTCGCTCGCGCAATCGAAGGTGGGCGCCGGGCCAACGTCCGGGAGGGTCACAGCCGTGGCCGCACCCTCGCGCAGCGAGCTGGGCGCGGTCGCGTCCTTGAGATCGAGCGCCATGACGAAATACGTCGGCTTCGGATTGCTGCTGTGATTGCCGATCGGGCTCGTGTCGGTGCAGTAGTTGACGGTGAGCATCGAGGGATCGGCGCCGTCGGGCGGACACGCGCGCGTATCCGTGCCGGGGTCGTACGTACCGTTGCCGTTCGCGTCGCGGTAGACCCGGTAGCCGGAGATGTCGTGTTCGGGGTTGTAGGCCCACGAAAGGTCCACCACGTCGCCCTGCGCGGTGTTCGTGTCCCAGCCACCGCTGAACGCGGTGGGCGCCACCGGCGCCGCCTTGTTCACGTAGACGGTGGCGGTCTTGAGGTCTCCGGGGACGCCGCGGTCGTCGAACGGCTGCGCGTTCACGGTGTAGGTCCCGTCCAGCACGTTCGTGATGTCCCAGGACCAGCTGAACGTCGTCGTCGGCGAGGGCGGGCTGATCGTGTTGGCCGGCGAGCCGTCGCTTGTGCTCCAGTTGAGCGAGTTCGCGGGCGTCGCGGTGGTGACACTGAACGGTCCCGCCTGGTTTCCGCTCGAAAGCCACGTGCACCCCGGCAGGCAGGACGGAGAGTCGGGCTGGTACACCGTGACCTGCGGAGTCATGCTGGTGATCCGCGGGCCGAGTCCCCCCGACGGGTTGACGATCAGTGCCGTCTGCTTGAGCGTGTGCGTCCGGCCGCCCTCAGAGGTCCAGTTGATCGTCACGTCGACTCGGCGGAAGTCGTCTCCGTTCGAGTCGGTACCGCTTGGATCGGCCGACGTGTTGGTGCAGAACGAGCTGTCGTGGCTCTTGGCGAGCCCGTCCTCCGGGTTGTCGTACTTGCACGCCGTCACGCTGACGGCGTATTTCTCCCCGTGCCGCGTGACGATCCATGTGCCGCCCGACACCGTGCCGGTGAGACTGGGATAGGTCCTCAGCGCGGATACGACGGTTGACGTGAGCAGGGAGTCGTAGTCGACGGCGTGGGCGTCCTCGGTGATCTCGCGCGCGAGGTTGGAGGCGCTGATGCGGGTGTCCGCCGCATTGCTGCTGGCGTTCGCGCCATCCACGAGCGCGATCGTGCCCAACACCCCGACGATGAGCAGGAACATCGCCACGAGGATTTCGATGAGGGTGAAGCCGCGTTCCCCCTCACCGCCTGAACGCCGACAGAGCATCAATATCGCTGTCGGTGCCCCAGGTATTCCCTTGATAGATCCTGGCGCGTTGGCGCTTTTACATCACAAAGTTGGCGCAAAAGAAAGGGACCGGCGAGGTGCCGGTCCCTTTTGGGGTGCGCTATCGCCCCGAGTGAGCTACCAGCTGCCGCCGATGCAGCTGCCGTTCGATCCCGAGCAGCTGCGGCTGATCACGCCGCTGTTCACGTTCTTCGTGATCGAGAACGTGTCGCCGTTCCGGGAGGTCGCGACGACGATGAAGCCCTTGTCGTTGGCGAAGGTCACGTCGACCTTGGCCTTGCCGGGACCGATCGCCAGCCCCGTATCCGTGCCGAGACACGAGCTCACGCTCGATCCGGAGACGGTGCTGCCCGTGTAGGTGTCGTTGTCGGTGAAGCACGACTCGAGCTGCGACACGAGGTTGCGGGCGTCCGACTTCGCGTTCGAGTCCTGCGCCTTGTCGCGCTGGCTGAGGAAGTTGGGCAGCGCGATTGCGGCCAGGATGCCGATGATCAAGATGACTACGAGGAGCTCGATCAGGGTGAAACCGGACTCCTCCACTGCGAGGCGCTTGGCGAGCCTCTGAAACATGGGTTGACCTCCTGTGCGGAAAGTCTCTTGGGTCGAGTCCGTATCGACCGCTCGCGCGGGATCGTTAGGAACGGCTCACGAAAACGGACGAGGCGGGCCCGGAGGCCCGCCTCGTCGCGGTGCTGCTTTCCCTAGCTGCTACTACCAGCTGCCGCCGGAGCAGCCGCCGTTCGAGCCGGTGCAGGTGCGGCTCGTGGTGCCGCTGGCCGTCTTCGTGATCGTGAACGTGTTGTTCGACTTCGACGTCGCGACGACGGTGTACGTGCTGTCGTCGGCCGCCGTCACGTCGACCTGGCCCTTGCCGCCGCCGATCGACAGACCGGTGTTGGTCGGCAGACAGGTGCTGGTCGAGGTGCCGGAAGCGGTGCTGCCGGTGTAGGTGTTGTTGTCGGTGTAGCAGGACTCGAGCTGCGACACCATGTTGCGGGCGTCAGACTTCGCCGAGCTGTCCTGGGCCTTGGTGCGCTGGCCGAGGAAGTTCGGCAGAGCGATCGCGGCCAGGATGCCGATGATCAGGATGACGACCAGGAGCTCGATCAGGGTGAAACCGGACTCCTCGGACTGAATACGAGCGCGGAGCTTCCGCAGCATTCGCGTGACCTCCTCCATGAGGATTGTTTGGGTTGTGGTCAGAACGCCGCGGCGGCCTTGGTTGGCAGCTCAGCCGGCTCCACGCAGGAGCCCCGTAGCTTTGCGCCCCCGCCTCGCGACGGGTTTGCCCTTCACCGTGGCCCTGACTTGCAGGGCTTATCGCCAGGAAGCGGGAGATCCTTTAGCCCGCCCGTCAGAAAGCGGACGAGGCGGGTCCGAAGACCCGCCTCGTCATACTGCCTGGCGTCGGGTACTACCAGCTGCCGCCGGAGCAGCCGCCGTTCGAGCCGGTGCAGGTGCGGCTCGTGGTGCCGCCGGCCGTCTTCGTGATCGTGAACGTGTTGTTCGACTTCGACGTCGCGACGACGGTGTACGTGCTGTCGTCGGCCGCCGTCACGTTCACCTGGCCCTTGCCGCCGCCGATCGACAGACCGGTGTTGGTCGGCAGACAGGTGCTGGCCGTGGTCCCGGAAGCGGTGCTGCCGGTGTAGGTGTTGTTGTCGGTGTAGCAGGACTCGAGCTGCGACACCATGTTGCGAGCATCGGACTTGGCGGAGCTGTCCTGGGCCTTGGTGCGCTGGCCGAGGAAGTTCGGCAGAGCGATCGCGGCCAGGATGCCGATGATCAAGATGACGACGAGGAGCTCGATAAGGGTGAAACCGGACTCCTCGGACTGAATACGCGCGCGGAGCTTCCGCAGCATTGTGGTGACCTCCTGATGGGAACTTGCGGGTCTACGCGCCCCTATCGGCTGTCAGAAAGCGGACCTTTAGGCCTGCCCCGAAAAGTGGACGGGGCGAGCCACGACCGGCCCGCCCCGTCTCAGAGCTGAATGTGGCTCGGCGCTACCAGGTGCCGCCGGAGCAGCCGCCGTTCGAGCCGGTGCAGCTGCGAGTGGTCGTGCCGGCGGAGTCCTTCTTGATGGTGAAGGTGTTGCCGGACTGCGACGTGGCGGTGACGGTGTAGGTGCTGGCGTCGGCCGCGGTCACGTCGACCTTGCCCTTGCCGGCGCCGATCGCGATGCCGGTGTTGGTCGGCAGGCAGGTGCTCTGCGAGGTGCCGGAAGCGGTGCTGCCGGCGTAGGTGTTGTTGTCCGTGTAGCACGACTCGAGCTGAGACACGAGGTTGCGAGCGTCGGACTTGGCCGAGCTGTCCTGAGCCTTGGTGCGCTGGCCGAGGAAGTTCGGCAGGGCGATCGCGGCGAGGATGCCGATGATCAGGATCACGACGAGGAGCTCGATCAGAGTGAAGCCGGACTCCTCCGAGTTGATGCGGGCGCTGAGCTTCCGCAGCATGGTTGCCCTCCTTGGGGGGTTTGGGTCGTTCGCCAGCCCACGGCGAACGCCGCGGTATCTGGGCTCATCCCGGCTAATCGGCAGCGGTCAGCGGTTCTTCAGCGCCCGTGCGCCAATTAGGATGCGCGACGTGACCCGCCTCCCCTATGCCGATCTCGACCGGCTCCCAGAGAAGACTCGTGAGGCCCTCGACGCGATGCCGCCGCTCGGCATCTTCCGCATGCTGGCCAACGCCGAGAGCGCGTTCCGGCCGTGGGCTCGCTGGGGCGGCGTGCTCCTGTCGGACCTCGCGCTCGATCCGCTGCTGCGCGAACTAACGATCCTGCGCGTGTCGAGGCTCACGCCGCACGCCGAGTACGAGTGGGTGCAGCACGCTCCGATCGCGCGGGCGGTGGGCGCCGGCGATGATCAGGTGGCGGCGCTCGAGCGCGACGAGATCGAGGCGGACTGCTTCACGGAAGCCCAGCGCACCGTCCTGCGCTTCACCACCGAGTTCCTGCAGGACGCACGCGTGTCGGACGCGACGTTCGACTCGGCTAAGGCGCTCTTGTCGGCGCGCGAGCTGGTGGAGCTGATGATGGTGATCGGCCAATACGCGATGCTTGCTCGCGTGATGGCCACCACCGAGCTCGATCTCGACGAACCGATGGATGCGCGGGAGTTCGAGCGCGGGTCAGCTCGGTAGCGATCAGCGCGAGCGCCACCGGCACGGTGGCCGGCAGCAGGTCCGTGACGAAGAACAAGAGGTTGAACGCGAGAGCGAGGAGCAGCGTGAGGCGCGCGGGCCCGGCCTGGCGTCTCCCCTCGGCGGCCAGCACCGCCCCGAACACCGCGGCGATGAACAGGTCGCCGAAGCCCATGATCGCTGAGCCGAACTCCGCCCGCTGGAGCTGCGGGAGGCCAAGGCCGGGCGCCGCGACGTTGAGCAGGTTGTTCGGAGCCTGGAGCTGCTGGGAGATCACGAGGATCGTGTCGCCGATCGCCATCAGGACGATCCCCACCTTGAGCCAGGACAGCGGCGCCACCTGGGCGAGCAACACGCCCAGGGTGACGCACGCGAGGAGAGACAGGGCGATGCCGCACGCCTCGCCGATCAGGCCGTGCCGGTTGGCCCACGCGAGCGCGAACAGCGGTAGCACCGCCACTGCGTAGACCGGCCGGCCGCCGCGTGCCGCCCCGGCGAGCGCGACCGCCGCCAGGGGCGGCACGGCGATCAGCGCGAGGTAGGTGAGGGCGTGCGCGCTCTGCGAGGCAGCCTCGATCCCGAAGATCACCGCCACGATCGACCCGAGCGGGATGAGCGCCCACCAGCCACTGCGGAAGCGTTCGAGAAACGGGATGTGTGGTGCGGCCGGGAGAGGCACGGCCGCGGCCTGCGCAGCCGCGAGGCACGAGATGGAGACCGCGAAGGGCAGGCTCACATAGCGGAGGTTAGGACGCGGCGGCGGTGGCCAGCCGCGCCTCCACAGCGTCACCGTCGTAACCGGCGAGCTCCGGGAAGGCGATCATGATGAGCGCGACGCCGGCCACGCACGCCAGGCCGCCGGACATGACCGAGATGCGCGTGGAGGCGAGCGACGCCAGCCCGCCGGACTCCACGTCGCCGAGTCGCGGACCGCCGGCCACCACGAGGCTGAACACCGACGACATCCGGCCGCGCAAATGGTCGGGCGTGAGCGTCTGCGAGATCGTGGAGCGGCAAACCGCGCTCACGCTGTCGGCGGCACCCGCCACGGCCAGGAGCAGCGCCGCCAGTGCGATCGTGGGCATCACTCCCGCGGCGGCGATCGCGAACCCCCACACCGTCACGGCGCCGATCACGATGCGGCCGAGATAGCGGGCATGGCCGAGCCAGCCGGTGGTGAGCGCCGCCACCGTCGCCCCCGCCGACACGGCTGCGAACAGGAGGCCGGTGCCGCTCGCGCCCGCGTGGTAGAGGGACAGCGCCATCACCGGGAAGAGCGCTCGCGGCATCCCGAACGTCATCGCCACGATGTCGATCGCGAAGCTGCCGACGAGCGCGCGCTCGCGGCCCACGAAGCGCAGCCCCTCAGCGATCGAGCGCAGCACGGGCTCGTGCCGTTCCACGCCGATCGGCGGCTGCGGCGACATCGCGGCGGCGGCGAGCGCCATGCCCATGCAGCTCACCGCGTCCACCGTGTACGCGGCCTGCACGTCGAAGGCGGCGATGAGCAGGCCTCCCACTGCCGGGCCGACCACCATGGTGAGCTGCTGCATCCCGAACATGGCCGACAGGCCCGCACGGAGATGCTCGGGGCGCACCACGTTCGGCACGATCGCCGAGCGCGCCACCCGCTCGAGCGACCCCGCACCCGCCAGCGCGCCGGCGAGCACGTAGAGGAGCCACAGCGGTGGAGTCCCGAGGAAGGACGCCGCGGCGAGACCGCCGGCCACCGCCACGAGCGCGAGCTGGTAGACGAGCAGCAGCAGGCGGCGGTCGTAGCGGTCGGCGAGCGCGCCGCCGAACAGCGACGCGGTGACCAGCGGGCCGAGCTCGACGATGCCGAGCAGGCCCACGAGCACCGGCTCGTGCGTGGTCACGTACACCTGGTACGGGAGAGCGACGAGCGAGGCCTGTGTGCCGAGCCCGGTGACGATCGCGCCGATCATCAGCAGCCGGTAGTCGCGCGACTCCCTCAGGGGTCGCACGTCGGGCGTGAGCATTGTGCGCAGGCGCCGGAACACGAGCACGGCATTCCTACCCGATGAGGAGGGCGTGGCTACACGTGCGGGTCGACGACCGACCGGAAGCCGGCCGCGCGCGTGTACAGCTCGTACAGGAGGAAGTTGCGCGCGTAGCCGTTCGCGCACGTGCGGTCGAACAGCCGCTCGGCCTCCGCGCTCGTGAGCGCCGTGGCCCGCCCGAACGGCGTGGGCCCGCCCACCACGCCGTGCAGCGCCTGGATGCCGCGGGCGCGCTCGCTCGGGCTCGCGCCGAGCCACTGCTGGCAGCGTGCCTGCTGGAGCGGCTTGCCGCCGATGAGCGCCAGCCCATGGGTACTCGGCGCGTGCCGCGGGCCCTGGTGGCCGAGTGTCAGGAACAGGGCGAGCGCCGCCGCGCACGCCGCGAGTGCGCCCAGGATCAGATGCGGCGCATGAACGGACTGCACGTCAGCGTGCCTCCCTCTCCACCGAGCAGGTCGCAAAGGCTCGTGGTGATCGTCACCTTGCTGTCCGGCTGCACCGGCAGCGCCGGCAATGAGCCAGTTCCGCCGCCGCCCGAGCCGGATCCGCCCGGCTTCGGCGGTGGCGCGAACCAGTCGCACACCGTCGCGTCGTACGTTCCCTGCGCGAAGTCCGCCACGCAGGCAGCGAGAACAGCCTCCTTCTTCGGATCCCCCACGCCCACATTCGTGGGTGCGGCGCAGTCCTCGGGCAGGAACTTCGGCAGCGAGGTGCCCTCCACCGGTGGCGGCGGCGGGTCGGACGTGATGCCGCTCGTGCTTCCGTTCGAGCCGATATTTCGGTACCAGCAGTTGCCGGTGTTGGTGGGAAACTCGTCCCACCAGAAGTCCACTCCGTTCGGCATCTGCTTGCCGTCCGGGGTGCGCCCCATCACGTTGTCGAAGTAGCGGTTGCCGTTCGACGTCGTCGCGGCTCCTTGCGGAGTGCACGGCGGCGCGCCCTCATCCGGACTGGGCGCGCACGAGATCGCGTCCGGCACCGCTATGAGCATCGTCCCGCGGCGCCAGTTGTCGTAGATGTAGTTGCTCGACACGGTGTCGTCGTCGCCGCCCGCGATCAGGATGCCCACCCCGATCGGCACCGGCACCGCCGACTTCACATCAGAGCTCGGCGCGTACACGTTGAAGTTGTTCGAGTAGATCTTGTTGTGCTCGAACACCGCGGAGTCCTGCGGGTAGCCGGGGTGGCCGCCCGCGAAGAACGAGTCCGTCGCGATGCCCGTGGTGTTGTCGTAGAAGTTGTTGTCCACCACGTGCGTCGCGTTGCCCATCGTGCCCGAGTAGCCGAGGTTGTTGTGGTGGCTGTCGCAGTGGGTGATCTCCTGGTTCAGCCGCGGTGTCGGGTAGAAGCGGGTGTCCCGGCGGGTGCCGGTGTCGGGCGCCCCGCCCGGGTACACGCCCGAGTCGCCGTTGCCGGCCGCCTCGCACGTGTCGGTGAGCCCGTGGTCCGAGACGAACATCAGCGCGCCATACTCGCCCGCGTAGAAGTACTTCATGCGCGCCATCCGGTAGCCGTCTGTCTCGAGGATGTAGACGTCGTGCTCTGCCGCATGACGCACCGTCATGTCGCGGATGACGATTCCGTCAGCACGATCGGCCTTCAGCCCCACGTCCTTCTTGGCGTCGATCGGCGCTCCGTTCCCGGAGGCCACGCGGCCGGCATCGATCACCGTGTCGTCCGCGTTCACGCCGGAGCCCTCGATCTGCAGGTTGCAGCGAACGCAGCGGCCTAGGTTGGGGATGCCGTGGGGATCGGGACGGCCCGTGGGTGACGTGGGAGGATCCTGTCCCGGCCCGAGCGCGCGCCCGATCACCGCCACGAGGCTCTGCGCGTTGGGGCAGTGGTACTGGTACGCGTACGACACGGCGCCCGAGCCGTGGTCGGACTCGGTGCGGTACTTGTCGCACTGCGGCGGGAACGCCGGAACCTTGCGTGAGCTCGGCTCGGCGTAGATGCCGGGCATGATCACCACGCGGTCGTTGTTGTGCGAGGCGGTCACGGCAGGCTGGATTTCGTGGTAGCGGCACCGCTTGTAGAGGCGCTTGTTGATGCTCAGCAGCCTGCGGCCCGCCGCCACGTGGAGCTTGCGAGGCGTCTCCGTGGGGCGGTTGGTGAAGCCGTGCGCCTCGGCTCGCCTGATGGAGGTGCGCAGGCGGGCGAGCGAGCCTGGCTCACACACAACGCGCGTGGTGCCGCGCGCCTTCCTGTTCAGCGCCGACCCGAGTGAACGCGCCTTCGGCACCGCGCCGCCGGCCGGCGGCTTGACCGCCGTGTCCGGAGCCGGATCCGGCCAGTACGACGTGCGCTCCACGTGCGCCACAGCAGTCGCCGGAACGCCGAGCCCGATCAAGCATGAAATCACCGCCAGGCGGCCACCGCGGCCGCCAAAGAGTCCGCACCTGTGCATGTTCCGCACCTCCCCGGCGCGGCACTCTATGCAAAGCCCGCGAGCCCTTGCGCCACCACGCCCGCAGATGGGAGGCTGCGCATGTGAAGCGCCTCCTGGCTTTCGTCGCGACCGTCCTCGCTCTGCCTGCCGCCGCAACCGCGGCACCTGTTGGACTGCACGTCTCTCCGCACACCGTCGGAGCCGGGAAGGTCATCCATGTGTCCGGCAACGTGGGCAACGGCTGCGCACACAAGGGCAGCGTGACCGTGATTTCCGCCGCACTGCATCCGGGGCACGAGTTCGCCGGGGTGAATGCGATCTTCATCCACATCCGGCCGAGCGGGAACTTCTTCGCGAAGACGCGCATCCCGAGCACGCGCGCGCCTGGCGCCTACCACGTGGGCGCCCGCTGCGGCGGCGGCAGCTTTGGGAACATCACGCTGCACGTCACGTGAATCGCGTACACAACCTGCTCTGCTCATCCGGATGGTGGGCGCGCTCCGTCAAGAACGAACTCCTTCCATGGGGACTGAAAGGGGTCGAGCTCGGCGACGACGCGCTGGAGATCGGGCCGGGATTCGGCGCGACCAGCCGCGTGCTGGCGGAGAGGCCCGGCCGCCTCACCATCCTCGAGCTGGAGGAGGACTACTGCCGGCGGCTGCGCTCGGACCTCGGCGATCGCGCTGAGGTGGTGCAGGGCGACGCCACGCGGATGCCCTTCGACGATGCCCGCTTCTCGGGGGCCGCGTGCTTCACGATGCTCCACCACGTGCCCTCGCCCGAGTTGCAGGACCAGCTCTTCGGCGAGGTGTTCCGCGTGCTCCAGCCGGGCGCGGTGTTCGCCGGCACCGACAGCCTGCCGAGGGGCGTGGCGTTCAAGCTCATCCACATCGGTGACACGCTCGTGCTCGTGGATCCCGATGGTCTGCCCGCCCGCCTTGCCGCCGCCGGATTCGGCGACGTCCGGGTGAGCAAGGGCTCGAAGGCGTTCCGGTTCAGCGCTCGAAAGCCCGCCTGAGTCGGGCCACCGCTTCCTCGAGCACTTCGCCGCGCTTGCAGAAGGCGAAGCGCACGAGCGGCCGCACGCGGTCAGCCGGCGCGGCGGTGAAAGCGGAGATGGGTATTCCCACCACTCCCGCCTCGTGGGGAAGCCGCTCGCAGAACGCCACCGCATCGTCGCTGCCGAGCGGTCGGATGTCCGCCGTGAGGAAGTAGGTGCCGGAGGTGTGGAGCACGTCGAAACCCGCCGCGCGCAGCCCTTCGGCGAGCAGGTCACGCTTCTCGGCCAGGGATGCGGCGAGAGCGCGCGCATCGTCCCCCGCGCTCTGGAGCGCCACGGCGGCGGCGTGCTGCAGCGGAGTGCCGCCCGCAAAGGTGAGGAACTGCTTGACGCCTCGCAGCGCGCTCACGAGCTCGGCCGGCCCAGTGGCCCAGCCGATCTTCCAGCCGGTGAACGAATGCGTCTTGCCGAGCGACGACACCGTGATCGTGCGCTCCGCCATTCCCTCGCACGTGGCGATCGGTATGTGCCGCCCGCCGTCGTAGATCAGGTGCTCGTACACCTCGTCCGTGAGCGCCACAACGTCGTGGCGGCGGCAGGCATCCGCCAGCACGTCGAGCTCGTCCGCGTCCAGCACGCGGCCCGTCGGGTTGTGCGGCGAGTTCACGAGCAGCACGCGGGTACGCGCGCCGATCACCGCCTCCACCGCGTGCCGCTCAACCCGCCAGGCGGGCGGCTCGAGCGGGATCGGCCGAGGCACCCCGCCCGCCAGTCGCACCACCGCGGCATAGGAGTCGTAGGAGGGATCGAGCATCGCCACCTCGTCCCCGGGCCTCACGAGCGCGAGCAGCGCCGAGGCGAGCGCCTCCGTGGCGCCGAAGGTCACCTGCACCTGGGTATCCGGATCGAGCTCGATGCCGTAGTGGCCACGCTGATGCTCTGCGATCGCCCGCCGGAGCGCCGGTATGCCTGGCAGTGGCGCGTACTGGTTGTGCCCGCTGCGGAGCGCTTCCACCGCGGCGTCGACCACGATCCGCGGGCCGTCCTCGTCGGGAAAGCCCTGCCCGAGGTTGATCGCGCCGGTGCTCTCGGCGAGCGCCGTCATGGTGGTGAAGATCGTGGTGTCGGCGGGCGTGCCGGACATCAGTGCCGCCAGCCTAGTCGGGCGTCAGCCGGGGCGGTAAGCCACGATCAGTCCGGCCGTCGCGCTCCCGGTGATCATCGGCAGCTCGCTCGCCGACGCGAACACCATGTGCTCGGCAATGGACACTCCGCTGCTCGTCACGCCCTCCGCGAGCGTGCCGCCGTCAGTGGTCAGCGGCCGCTTGGCGATCGTGTTGCCCGTGTCGGCGTCGATCACGTCGAGGAAGCCGTTGCCGTCCACCGTGTAGATGACGCCGTCGGCGGCGCTCGTGGACTGGTAGTGGGTGCCGTCGGCTATCGGCACGAGCCACTCGGGCCTGCCGTCGTCGCGCCCGAGCGCGAACAGCTCGCCTCCAGGCGTGCCCACGCCCTCGATCGCCTGACCGTCAAAGGCGGTGGACGCCGCGTTGCAGGCCTGGCACGACACACCCACTATCTGACTCCAAGCCGGCTTCATCGTGCCGGCGTTGGCCGCGTGATAGACGCCCGACTTCTGCAGGTCCCCCACGAGCGTCGTTCCGTGGCTGTCCTTGAACAGGTTGGCCGAGGCGCCGAAGTCGAGGTCGAGCTGCCCGCACGCCGGGTCGTCGAGCGGGTAGGGAACGGCCGAGTTGTCCGACGCGGCGCACACCGGCGTCCCGCTCAGCGTCCGGAGCGTGTCCGTGTACTGGTCCACGTTGCCGGGATACGCGGCCACGATCTGGCCGAACGTCGGGCGCGAGCGGTCGAGATCGATCTTGAGGATCGCGTCGGTGTTCGGATGCTGCTTCTGCTTGCTGGAGGGGTTGCCCGCGCCC